>AWGX01000844.1 GCA_000495415.1 Smithella sp. ME-1
AAAAAAAATAGAGCTCTATTTCAATGAAAATGAAAAAGAAGCTGTGGCATCAACAATGACCATTTCAGGTATCGGTTTTTCGGGCCGTTCCCAGAATAATGGAATGGTCTTTGTCAAACTCAAAGACTGGGATTTGCGTAAGCGCAAAGATCTTTCCGCCAAAGCTATTGCCGGTAGAGCCATGGGTGCCCTTTCGAATATCCGTAATGCCATGGTCTTT
>AWGX01000845.1 GCA_000495415.1 Smithella sp. ME-1
GGCATAGAATATCCTCCTTGCCGTAAAGTGTAAACCATGTCCCCGGTTCGTTTTGTAAACTATCTTACCAGTTTGTACCGTCCCTGGTCTCCGGGTTTTCTGTTTTTGGTATTTTTATAAAGTCCCGAAAAATTTATGATAAAGTTTTTCCATTACGAGCACGAGGAATACCACGCATTTTCATCCAATGATTGAGATTTACCTCGGAAGTCCCGTGCATTGCCGCTACCCGTCGTTGAGGAACCCCAAGTCTCAGTAGTTCTTTAATGTCATCACTCTTTTTATCAAGCTTTGATTTGCCGGGTCCTTTGGGTCTTCCGAGAATCACCCCTTGAGCTTTCTTGGTAGCTAAGGCGCTCTTTGTTCTTTGTGAAATCAGGTCACGTTCGATTTCAGAAGCCATTGCCAGTACCATTGCCATGATTTTGCTCTGAAGGCTTCCATCAAGACACCAGCTTCCTTTAGCTGCATAAACATGTATACCATTTCTCGCGCACGTCGCTAGAATCTCCATAATCTCAAGCATAGATCTACCTAACCGTGACATTTCCGCCACGATCAAATTATCGCCTTTGTTTAGATCATTAAGGACTGTGGCAATTGATCTTTCACGCCACGCTTTTCGACCAGAGACGACTTCATCAACCATTGTAACCTTTCCCAAATCCTTTTCGTTGGCCAGCTTGAGAATTTCCAAGCGCTGATTTTCTACATCTTGAACGTCGCTGCTAACTCTTACATAAGCTACAGTTTTACCTTTTGATTCCATGGCTAACTCCTTAACTTTAATATAAACCTATTATTTGGCTTATTATTTAAAATAATATTATAAACATGTCAAGTATATTCTTTATAAATTAATTATAATTAAAAATGTTCGTTTTTGTTTTTAATAAGACCCCTTCATTATTATATATAGCTGCCAGATGAGATGAATAATAAATATAAATATAGACCTTTAAACAATAAGAATAGTTAATGATTTGTGTATGTTAGGCTATTCCCTTCGCCCCGTCCTGCCTTCTTGATATTACCGTCCAGATTTATGAACTCATGATGAATAAACAACAGAGTGGAAAGAAAAAAAGTTGAATTTATGAATAAAAAATCAAAAAATGTTTGCTCAGATATCATCATTTTATTCATAATTAAGATGAAGGCGTAACCAGACTGACACTTATGACACTTTCTTCCCTTTTAATTTTTATTTCATAACATGATCTTAGATTCATGTGTCCGCGATAAGAATGTATGATAAAATAATAAATAGAAGAAAAACTGTCAGAAACGTCAGCCTTTCATGGTATTTTTACACGCAATATAATTGAACTAGTCGATAATATTGAAGATGCGGGAGGGGAGCAGGGGATCACGAAAAGTGTCATTCAGAAATACAAATGTAGCCGAGCATCTATTATTTTAGGTCATCCAAAAACTCAGATGGCGAATCGCCGCTGGTAATCAGCAGGTTTTCCCGTGCGCGGGTACAAGCGACGTAAAGCAGATGACGCTCTGTGTTGTAAACCTCTTCTAGTTCAGCATCGTCTCCGGCCATTTCAATGCGTTGCTGAAGGGGCACGATTTCATCGTCACAAGCCATTACACAGACAGCACGAAATTCCAGCCCCTTAGCCAGGTGCATCGTGCTGATTGAAACATGACCACTGGTTGTTTCAACCTTTTCATCCAGAATGCCATACGGAACTTTCGATTTTTCAATAGCAGCTTGTGCTCGCGGCAGTTGAGCTGCGCTTCGGACAAATACACCGATTTCATGCGGCAATATGCCCTTACCGTTTTGTTCCTTAATCCATTTACCTACCGCATCTATTTCTTTTTTCTGCGAGTTATAAACCATGATTGCCGGTTTCTGCCCGTTAAAAACAGAAACGATGCCGCGCCGCTCTTCAACATTACCATCAACATCCGTTATTTCCTTACCTAAAAGCCGGTCGGCCTGCATACGAATTTGATGAGATGTTCTGTAATTGATTCTTAAAGTGCGTGAGCGTCCCCTGATGTCTACGCCCAGCGATTTCCAGGAAAAAGGCTGTTGGAAAATTCTTTGCCCTAAATCACCAGCAAAGAAAAGTCCGTTCTTACGACCGGAACCCAGGGCAGCAAGAAACTGCAACTGCGCTATGCTCACATCCTGCGCTTCATCAACAACAACATAATCAAAGGGCAGTTTTTTGCTTTTGGCGAAGTGCGCTGTCAGCTTTGTAAAAATTTCCGCATAGGTTAATAGCTTCTTTGCTTGAAGCTTCGTGCGGACTTTCTCAAAAATTGACCAGAGAATGATTCTCTGCTTTTCCGGCAATCTTGATTTGCGCCCCAATCGTTTGGCATCGCGATATTCTTCCCAGGAATTCAGTTGCCAGGCATCCACTACATCCTTCCATTCAGTAATTAAAAAAGATAGCGGGAATTTATGATCGGGTACATCCACCGATGCTTCTTTCATAATTTTTGCAATATCCGTATCTGATGCGATACGGGTTCGTCCATATTTAGCTTCATAAAGTCTTAAACCGATTTCATTCAAGGCAATACATTCCAGCCGTTCGCCAACTCTCGGCGTGTTGCTGATCAGGCGTCTCATTCTGATACGTAAAGCATTGGCCAAAGTAGTAGAAAATGTCGTAAGAAGGACACGGGCATCGGGATTGGAGCGCGATAAAAAGACGGCCCTGTGCAGGGCAACGATTGTTTTGCCCGTGCCTGCTGAACCGGAAACTCTTGTCGGCCCGCCATAATCTTTTTCCACCATTTGCCTTTGCGCCGGATGAAGAAAAATCATCCATTTTTCCCATGGGAAATCCAAAGCGCGTTCCAGTTCTTCGATATTCTGCATCGTGCGGAAACGACGTTCGGCATCCGGATGCTTGAATGGATCAGAACCGGCAACAGCAGGAGGAATTATTTGCGGTTGAGTTCCTGTGGCCAAACACAAAAGCGCTTCCGCCGCTTCACCCGGCAGATGGTCGGCCAGTTCCAGAATGGTGTCTTCGTTTGCCTTGCGCACATCATCAAGCCACTCAGGAGGTACACCGTATTGCAGCAGTTCCTCATCAGAGCAATTTTCAAATAACAGTGGCTTTATTGTCGCAACCGGTTTTTGCGCTTCTTTGTATTGTGGAATGATTATTTCTTTGACGGTTTCCCGAATCTCCACAAGTTGCGCTGCACCCGTCTGGGGATGTGTTTCCAGTTTGCGGCTTTCAGCCCATTGATATGCGTTATTGTGATGGCCGACATAACACAAAAGAAGACTGTCTTCTGTTTTATGAACAATCAGACGTAAATCGCTGCTTACACGTACAGACCAGAAACGCTTATCCTTTGCCTTTTCCAGCTTATGCAACTGCATTCCCGGATTGGCCGGATTCATTTGAAGATCAAAAGCGGTCGTCTTTACGGACTTCTGTTCTTCATTTGTCAGCTTTGATAAACTATCGGTAAATGTATAAGCTATGCGGAAATTCATAATTACACTATTTTAGAAACATATCTTGCAAGGGACTTTAAAATGGCACATCATCATCGGGCATTTCTTGTAGAAGATTTTCCGTTTTAGTATCGTTACCTTCGATGACATTACTTTTACCTTGCCAATCATCTACAACAGGTTTCCAATCTATTGTCCGTTTCATGATATTATCTTCATCGTCGCAACCTGTCCAGACATTCCAAAAATCTGGATCATCAGAATGTGGCTGCTGAGATTTTGGTAGATCATCCATTTTCAGCAGCACGGGCAGTTCTGACGCCCAACCGAGAAGAATCGCATACTGCGATGGGAGAGATGGAAGTTCACGAAGAAGTCCACGCAGATTATCAGGTACCAGTCTATGCACCAATTCCTGGTCACGGTCGTTGCTAATACGATGTAGCAAAAAAGTATTGCATTGCGAAAGCACTGTTGGCGAAAGTTCAGAAGGACGTTGGGATGATAGTACTAAACCGAGCCCATATTTTCGACCTTCACGAGCAATGCGTTCAAATACCTGACAGCAAATAGTAGCGGCATCGTAATTTTCTATATCGTCCTTATATCTCTTAATGAAAGTATGAGCCTCCTCCATTACAATCACTGTCGGCAATGTAACCAGATTGAGTTTTCTATATCGCTGCAGCGCTTCGAAAATCATACGAGCAGTAACCGCAGTAACAACATGTATTATCTCTGAAGGAACCAATGATAGATCTATAACAGCTAAGCAGCCGTTTTCAGATTGATCAGCACCAACATAATCTATCAACCATTTTTCTAGAGTGATATCTACACAATCTCCAATAACTGCATTCATCTGTTTGTCTGCTAGAAGACTTCTAAGCCTAATCAGAAGTGTTTCAACATTTTCTGAGACATTCATCATTTCTGCCGTAGCTTCAACACATCGCAGGAGATTATCACCTGTAAAAGGGCGTGGCACATCAGCATCTACTGATTCAATATCCGACTCACTGCCACCAAAGATCGAATGTGCTTGACTTGCAGTCTCAAGTAAATTGTCAATATCTTGTCGAGTGAAGTCATAATGTGCATAATTAGCGCGCCGTGGCCGACAGAGATTTTCGATGGCGTCCACTAAAGCTTGAAGTTTATTAAGCTCTTCACCAGATAGGCCGGAAAGTTCAGGCTCAACACCCTGCTTCCATTTTTCAAGCTTTTCCCAAAATGATTTCGGCTTCGGAAAAGCACCCCACGGGCTTCCAGAATTTTTTTCCATTCGAATAGTCGTGACCATAGTTCTGAGAAAACGACGTAGCTCGTGATTCACACTTTCGGGAGGCTCGATCTGTTGATCGCGTAAGAATCGCAGTGATTGCACGAGTGTTGGTTTTTGTGTTTTAGCACTTGCCTGAGTAAACGACACCCACTCTGCACTGTTCCAAAACCAAAGTGGCACATGAAGGGCAAGTTCACCTACTTCAGGACTAACCCTAAAGATTCGTGTTTTTAAGCTCAAATCTGTTCCGCTAAAAGCACGTGAATATTCACCATTGGGGTCCAGAATAATAAAGCGGGCATTAGGATTGTCTTTGGTTTTATCTTTGACGTTTGTTCTTGCGGTTTCAAGTGACCAACGGATTAAGCCAGCGACTGAACAGGATTTGCCACTGCCAGTGTTACCAAGAACGGCAAGATGCCGTCCAAATAAACGATCAGGGTCAATTCTTACCACAGCGTTTCCCGCAAGTGGGCTAATGCCAATGCGGACTCTCTGACGTTCACCTGATTCAACTATAGAACGGAGTTGCTTTTCAGTGGGCAGCAAAACGGCTGCTCCGACTGACGGAAGCGCATCAGCGCCGCGTCGAAAATTGTAAGACTCATCAGTTCCATATTGCTTACGCAACGTACCGATTGGATTCAGGCTCATCTTCCTTAATGGATATGGTAAGTCGACTAGGCCAAAATCCTGGACACCACGGCGTTTGGGAAATGCTGAACGTTCAATTGTTAGCCATTCAATCTGTCCGACAAGGTAGCCATCATCGACAGGTATTAGTACATAGCTGTTCACCCGAGGAAAAGGGCGTGCACCACCCGCATTAAGAGCAACCGATTCAGGTGCCTCTATATCTAACATCACCTTCACTTCGTCCGGTGAAATGAAATCCACTGAACCGATACGCAAACTTTCTGCATGGGCGAAGGGCGTATGCCTCATACGTCGCCCCCTTCTCCAGTTGTAGCAGTACCCATAGGATCATGAGATTCGCTCTGTTTCGTTACAAAACGAGCCTTGAGCAACTCGGCCATTCGGAACGTTGTGCGATCAATGGCAGGCTTCGGCAGGTAGTTGTCGACAAGCGATTGAAGCTCACCGATATGGTTTCCAATCAGCAGACTGATCTGAGCTGGTCTCCCTAGACTTTCGTATGTTTGAATAATACGATTCAGAGGATCGTCGTAAGACATGACAACAAGATGGGTGGAAGGAATGGTGAGCATGTCCCCAATAACGCGGTTAATATGTTCGTCACCAAAGCTGTATCCAAAAGCTATTAATGTGTGGTTTGGACGGCACGCTGCAGCGGCAAAATCTCGAAACAGCTCTACATAAGGATAAAAAGCCGTTTCGCGATCTTTTGCAGCATTAGGATAGACAATTAACTGCATGGAGTTAGCTTCCTTTATTCCAGATGCAGCAATATAAGGTTGTATGCTGTCAGCACCAAAGGGAAAAGCAATCCGACGAATGCTTTGCATACAGTCCACCCAATCCACGGATCCGTGCAGTTTAGTAAATCGTGCCACACCTTCAAGATATCGAGGCTCACCGCGCATTCCAGGCGGGTTGTAGTGCATATCTAGATCAAGGCGAGAGGAACGGAAGATAGGAGATAGTGTGCCGACGAAACGATCTAACAAGTGCATCCCTGCTGCTTCCGCACCAGCTTCAATAAATCGATCATAGTTGGTCGTAAAAATGTTCAGGCGATCGCGAGTACCAGTACGACTAGCAAAACTCATCATAAAGCTGACGAGATAATTGAAAGCTTGTTCACGCTTTGCCACATCGGCATTGATCAAATTTCTCTCACCTTTGAAAACAGAGTTTGAGAAAAATGTAAGTACGTTAGTCAACGTCTTCCTAAGCGTATCCGCTTGTTTTTTTATTCTTTTATTGCTTGAACCAAGAATTTCTAAACCACGTAGAAGTTCATTGGCAACATGAATCTGATCTTCAATATTACCTTCACCACGTCCGCATTTCTTGGCCGATCTCTTTGCCTCCGCATTTATCACATCACTGAATTTACCAAAATCACCACAATCCATTCCCGGAAGTGCCGCATCTGTCGCAAGGCGATGGACTGCATGAGTTAAACCGGAACCTAATAGTAAAGAAAGGTGTTCTGACTGACATAATGCCGTTAGCCAAGGCTCGATGCGTGGTCGTAGTTTATCCGGCCCAAATGGGTCACCCTGCTTTACCCAAAAACAGTCGACATCTTCATCCAAGATGAACTTCTTTGATATATCTTCAGAAGTAGTATCGGTAGTAAAAGAAATTGGTTTAATATCATCTCGTGTTTTTATGATATTTTTACAATGATCATCACCCACTTCATTAGCTGCGTCACTCATTTTATCTCTCCTTATACTTTGAACACCTTCATAACTTCATCACCTAAATGATTGATGACTTTGACGGCGATGCGGCCGGATTTTGGTTTATCGAAGGGGCGGGAAATATCGCTGTTGAGCGTCGCCCATGCTTCTTGGTTGATTTCCGCTTTCAGTGTCGTCTTCAATGCCTTGTAGGGATCGTTTGCGCCCAGGAAATAGGCATGGCGGACGAAGAAACTTTCTTCGTTGTAGTCTGTATCGATAAACCAGCAGGCAATACCTTCAGCGCCGTCACTGCGGACTTCGCCGGTACTGGGATGGAAGACATCCACACCTTTTATTTTAACTTGCACCTGTCCATCGCCAGCATCCATGACATCAATGTCCGGTTCGCCAAAGATGACAAAAAGATTGCCTTTGCCGGTGCTTTTCAAATCATCGGCCATATGCAGATCGGCATTCATTCGTGCTTTGAGCACGGGAATGCGACCCAGTTTATTGAATTCTGAAGAATGCGCATCATAATTGAAAGCACAGGTGATGAGAACATCATAATCGGCATCTCCTGCCTCGCGGGCGGCCGCAACCAAATCAGGACGGGAAACTGTACTGAATTCAGATCCGATAAAAATAGCCGCACGTTTTTCAGCTCCAGCCTCTTTATTACCTTCAATATATTTGCCTTCGGCGCAGATGTAGTAACCCGGCCAGGGAGTCAGCGATGTAAAGACTATTTTATCTTCCTTGTGTGCCTGCTGAACACCGGCCACTTTAAGATTTTCCAGAATAATCTGCGTAAAGTCGCGGACTGTTCCGTATTTATCACTGGCATCTTTGACACCGTCAATCAGTTCATCGTTTTCGTTGACGCCCAATACGCGATGCGGCAGAAGGCTTTCCACCGTGAAAGGTCCGGCAACGCGGACTTTCTTTTTGTCTTCATAAGGTTTGTCGTAGAGATATTCATATTCGGCTTTGGCCGCAATGGAAACGTCAATTTCTTTCTGGCGATTGCTGCGATGTTGCCACCACTGGGTATGAAGCTTTTCCACTTCTTTCATTTTTTCCTGGATTCCCGCCTTCGCGG
>AWGX01000846.1 GCA_000495415.1 Smithella sp. ME-1
TACTTTAGATACGACAATATTGAAACACGGTGCACGAAAAGTTCGCCGTCTTTACAATGATGAAGTTATCGTTGGCTTTGCCGGTGCGACAGCTGATGCATTTACGTTATTTGACAGGTTTAATCAAAAATTGGAGCAATACAACGGCAATTTATTGCGTGCGGCTGTTGAATTGACAAAGGATTGGCGAACGGATCGAGTATTGCGACATTTAGAGGCGTTGATGATTGCGGTAAATAAAGATAAATCATTGATTATTTCCGGAAACGGAGACGTCATTGAAGCAGATGATGATGTTATGGCAATCGGGTCAGGTGGGCCCTACGCGCAGGCGGCAGCGCGCGCACTGTTGCGTCACAGCAATCTAACATCATCGGAAATTGCCAGGGAAGCTATGAAAATAGCTGCAGAAATTTGTATTTACACGAATAATAATGTAACAATTGAAGAAATCGAAGATGCTGCGCAGATAACGAATGAAACGAAAAAGATTAATAAGATTAAGGAGTAGAATAAAATATGATAAACAAAGGGTTAACACCCCGTGAAATAGTTGAAAAATTAGATCGTCACATAATCGGTCAGTCCGATGCGAAAAGAGCGGTGGCGATTGCGCTGCGCAACAGGTGGCGGAGGCAAAACGTTACGGCTGAACTGGCTGATGAAATATCACCAAAAAATATTATTATGATCGGTCCTACTGGTGTGGGCAAAACAGAAATTGCCCGCAGATTGGCCAAGCTGGATAATTCTCCTTTTTTAAAAGTGGAAGCATCGAAATTTACGGAAGTCGGGTATGTGGGACGCGATGTCGAGTCTATGATCCGTGACCTGGTGGAATTGTCAATGAATATGGTTAAATCGGAAGAGCAGGAAAATGTTAAGACGAGAGCGGCGGAAGTTGCAGAGGAAAAATTATTAGATTTGTTGCTTCCTCCGCGG
>AWGX01000847.1 GCA_000495415.1 Smithella sp. ME-1
GTATATTTCCCAAATGTTTTTCGCGCCATAAGCCGCCTGTGAATAAATTTCATTTAGTCTTACTGTATGATCAACACCGTTCTTATAAGTATCTTCATGGTAGACGTAACCTATTGCCGTGTTTAATCCTCCGGCCTCTTTAGAAACAGTTTGCAGAGGACCGAATATACCAGTAGCCATTGCCGCGGGTTTGATTGTAAAAATAAACACTGCCGTTAGCACGATGACCAAAATATTTACTGTAAGAAATCTTTTTAACATTTAATTTCCCTCTTGCGGCGGTGCCGGATTGATGGGAAGAGCTTTTTCTTCAGTTGATGCAGCTGAATTTAATTTGGCTTTTCTGGCCTTTATTTTCTTAAAACGGTACTGGGCATATGCATCGCGAAACGCGATATAGGGATCAATGGCCGCTTCTTTAAGCGCTTCATAATCGCCGATTCTCAAGGAGGTGGCATTGACTTCCTCGAAAACTCTTACTCCCACACCGGCGTACCAGGGGCTGATGTAGGAAACGGGATATAGGAAATAATCGCCGGCGATAGTTACTGAATCGCGGGGGCTTGATGGACCAAACACCGGCCAGACAATATAAAAACCCTGTCCCACACCCCAGACTCCCAGTGTCTGCCCCAGGTCGGTATCCTGCTTCTGGAGATCAAGTTCCTTACCGGAAGAAGGATCGAGAAGTCCTCCGATACCCCAGACGGTGTTTATTGCAAAACGTCCGACTTCCGTGGCCGCGCCACTTAGATCGGTCTGAAGAAGACAGCTTAAGAATCTCGCCGGAAATGCCAGATTGGAAAAAAAATTCTTCACGCTGACACGAGCAGGTTCCGGAACTATAAACTTATATCCCTGAGCAACCGGTTTGAGCGCCCAGAAATATAATTTGTCGTTGAACTGATGCATTGCTCTGTTGAATGGTTCCAGCGGATCAGGAATCTCCACTCTTTCTTCCACTATAGTAATGTCTGCGTAATTATCAAATGTTTCATCTTCCTTGTATTCTTCGTCAATGGGATTAACCGCATCGGTAGCTGATTGTACCGTATTAGGCTCAGACGCCGAAGCAAGTAAAACATGTTGTGGGATAGATTTCTTAGCCGGCAAAGCTCCGGAAGAAGTAACGGGGTTGTGGGCACAGCCCACAGTAAGAAAAATAAGCGACAAAATCAAAACAAGGTAGTATTTCATTTAACGAAACCAAGCCTTAATGCCAAATATTATAAGTTTTAAGTGTCCCCCGCTGGCGGGGGCAGGG
>AWGX01000848.1 GCA_000495415.1 Smithella sp. ME-1
AAATTCGTTTTCTTTTTTTGACTCCGGCAACCTTGATAATATATAAGAATCAAGAGTATACTGCTCTCAGTAACTCCCGGCAGTATTTTTGGAGAGGTCATCATGAATGAAAAAGTAAAAAGCGCTATATTGAAACAAATTGAAAAGGAACCTTTCTGTAAAAAATTCGGTCTGCAATTAAAAGATATCCGGGAAGGATATGCAAAAGTGGAAATGCTCTTTACTCAGGATATGGAGAACATGTTCGGTATGGCGCATGGCGGCGCAATTTTTTCGTTGATTGACGCGGCTTTTGAAGTCGCCTCCAACTCGCACGGCACAATGGCCGTTGCCTTAAACATGAACATCAATTATCTGGCCTCACCGGAAAAAGGAGCTTTGCTTACCGCCGAAGCAAAAGAAATAAACAGGACAAAGAAA
>AWGX01000849.1 GCA_000495415.1 Smithella sp. ME-1
GAATGCTCGGGGAGAAATCTTATAAAGCATAAATATCAAAGATAGATTTCTTGTCGTCCCGACATATCGGGACTTCTCTAAATTACATGAGCTGTTTTTATGCAAAGTTTTCCTAACGTAATATTTCAGCAATATTGAGGTAACGGATTTTGTTAATATTATACTATGATTGTTTTGCCGGCATCAGCGGCGACATGAACCTGGGAGCCATGCTTGATCTGGGGGTTGACTCCAAATATTTATTAAAAGAGCTCGGCAAACTTCCTATCGATTATTATAAAATCAAAATTTCCCGGAGCAAGCGCGGCGGTATTACCGGCACGAAATTTGATGTTCTTGTTCCTACTCAAAAAAAAGCATCTACACATAGCGACTTAAAAGAGCGCACATATCGTGATGTTATCAAGCTGATCAGGCAAAGCAAATTGTCCGCCAACGTCCAAAATATCAGCCTTGATATTTTTACCCGTCTTGCCCAAGCCGAAGGAAAAATTCACGGACATAACATTGAAGATGTACACTTCCACGAGCTGGGTGCAATTGATTCGATTATTGATATAGTGGGAGCGGCTGTTTGCCTTGATTATTTGAAAGTTGGCAAGATCATCTCATCTCCTCTTCAGCTTGGGTCCGGTATAATTCATTGCAGTCACGGTACTTTGCCTGTTCCGGCACCGGCGACAGCGGAAATTCTGAAAGGTATTCCCGTAAAAACAGGCCTCGTGCCTTTTGAGGCAACTACTCCCACAGGAGCAGCAATCATTGCCGCGACAGCGTCAGTTTTTACGGATAAAATTGATTTCACGCCAGAAAAGATCGGCTACGGACTAGGCAGTAAAGAGTCTTCTGTGCCGAATGTCCTGCGTCTGTTTTTAGGTAAGTTATCTACCGCTTCCGTAAATTCATTCGATACGGAAACCGGAGATGCCGTAGTTATCGAATGCAATATTGATGACATGAATCCTGAACTCTACGACAATCTGATGGAACTACTTTTTTCCGCAGGCGCGCATGATGTTTTTTTCACTCCGATCATTATGAAGAAGTCCCGCCCTGCGGTAACTGTGTCGGTTCTATGCGATTTAAGCCAGCAACCGGCAATGGAAAAAATCTTATGGCTTAATTCCTCCACCTTCGGCCTGCGTTCTTACAAGGTTACCAAATCCATGCTGCCGCGTAAAATGGTCAAGGTAAAAACCGGATACGGTGTAGTAAATTTAAAATGCGGTTATTTAAACGGGCGTATAATCAAATCCAAACCGGAATATGAAGATTGCAAGAGACTGGCCAGAGAAAAAGGTGTTTCTGCGCTGGATGTTTATGAAAGCATAGATTCCATAAAAAGGAATAAAAAATGACTGTTGATGAGCTGGAAATTATTCTGGAAAGCATTCGTGACGGCAAACTTGCCGTCGCCGACGGTGTTTCGAGATTGAGAACTCTTTCTTATACGGAACTTGATTGCGCCAAACTCGATACAAACCGTGAGATGCGTGTAGGTTATCCGGAAGTAATTTTCTGTCCCGGAAAAACGACCGAACAAATAAAAACTATCGTCAAAGCCATGATTGCCGGAAAATCCAATATTCTGGCCACACGCGCAAACGAAGAAATTTTCGCTGCCGTCAAAGATATTTGCCCCGAGGCTTCTTACAATCCTCTTGCCCGGACAATTACAGTGATTAGAAAAATAATGCCTGTTTCTGAAAATTACATCGCCGTGGTAACGGCGGGAACGGCGGACCTGCCTGTCGCCGAAGAGGCGGCTGTTACTGCGGAAGTTTTCGGTAACCGGGTGGAAAGGATCGTTGATGTCGGCGTTGCCGGCATTCATCGCTTGTTTGATAAATTGGATTTCATCCGCAAAGCACGCGTGGTAATTGTCGTTGCCGGAATGGAAGGGGCCCTGCCCAGCGTTGTCGGCGGCCTGGTGGATAAGCCGATAATCGCGGTGCCTACTTCCGTTGGTTACGGAACAAGCTTTCAGGGAGTTGCCGCTTTGCTGGCCATGCTCAACAGCTGTGCAGGCGGAATATCGGTCGTGAACATCGACAATGGTTTTGGAGCAGGCTGTGTAGCCAGCAAGATCAATAAGCTCAAATAAATCAGTGCGCTTATTTATTTTGATTTTTTTGCCGTATCAAGACTTCGTTCATGCTGCCGGTGCGGTAACCTTGCAGATCCAGAGCACAATAAGCAAATCCTATCCCACGAAATTTCTTATATACTTCATTCATAAGTTTCAGGTTAAAGAATTTACTCCTTTCCCCTTCCGCTACTTCAATCCTGGCCGTATCGCTATGATAACGAACACGTACCTGCCGGAAACCTAAATGAATAAGATACTGTTCGGCTTTATCGACCATGGCCAGTTTATCCCGGGTTATCTTCTCACCGTAAGGAAAGCGTGAAGCCAGGCAGGCAAATGCCGGTTTATTCCAGGTCGGCAATCCCATCTGTTTTGATAATTTTCTAATAACATCTTTTCCCAGACCGACATCTTTCAACGGACTGATAATCCCCAATTCTTGAATCGCCCGCATTCCCGGACGATAATCACCAAGATCGTCGACGTTGGATCCTTCGGCAATGTTTCGTATACCGTATTTTCCGGCTGCTTCTTTTATTTGAGAAAACAATGCGTATTTGCATAAATAACATCTTTTGGGCGAATTATCGGTAAATTCTTTAATCTCTAATTCTCTTGACTGAATGATAATATGTTTAATCCCGTTTATTTTGGTAAATTCTACAGCCTTTTTCAGCTCCCCTTGAGGATGTAGTGCCGATCGGGCGGTTACAGCAATGACTTTATCTTTTAATATGTCATGGGCAACCTTCAAAAGAAAAGTGCTGTCCACGCCGCCCGAATAAGCTACAGCAAAAGAGCCCATTTTTTCAAGATTAACTTGAAGTCGTTTTAATGAATTCCGATATTTCATGGGCATAATCAGTATAGATTCACATTTTTAGAAATTGATAGAAAAGTTTTGCAATCATCAACTTCAAACATCTTCGAAGAATACAAATGAATCAACATTTCTGAAGCGACAGCGGCAACTCCAGGTTGTTTTCTTCCAGAAGCTTTTTGTTGGTAAGTATTTCCGAAACCGGGCCATCGGCGACCACTGTACCTTCTTTGATTACAATACAGCGATGACATACATCCATGATCAGATCAAGATCGTGTGAAGCGATTATTTTAGAATGCTCAAAAGTTTTCAGCAGCTCAATAAGCCGTCGCCTTGATCGGGGGTCAAGATTTGCTGCCGGCTCATCCATGGCTAGAATATCCGGTTCCACGGCCATTACTGACGCTATAGCCACGGCACTTTTCTGTCCGCTGGAAAGATGATGCGGCGGTTTATTTTTCAGTTCCAAACCGCTTACCAGATTCAAAGCCGTTTCTACCCGTTCCCGCACGGCAGTTTCATCCATACCCAGATTAAGAGGACCGAAAGCCACGTCTTCGTAAACAGTCGGCATGAATAACTGATCATCAGGATTTTGAAAGACAACGCCGACCTTTCTACGGATTTCATGCCGCGTCTGGCGGGTTAGATAAATGTCACCTACATTTACTGTTCCCGAAGACGGCATTAGATAACCATTAATATGCAGTAACAAAGTAGATTTACCCGCTCCGTTGGCGCCGATAATGCCCACCGACTCGCCATGGGTAATGCGGAAAGAAATATCGCGCAATGCTTCAGTGCCATCAGGGTAGCGGAAGGAAACATTTTTAAACTCCACGATATGATGGCTCATGAAAATACTCCCTGAAAAAATCTGCCCACTATCTCTGTTGCCGGGCAAAATCGGAATATATACAGAAAAACCGAAACAGATAAAGCAAAAACAACATCGCTCGTTTTAATTTGAAAACGTTTGAGAGAAGGCATATCTCCCTGAAATCCACGGGAAAGCATGGCGAAGTAAATCCGTTCTGCTCTTTCTACGGTGCGAATAAAAAGGGTCCCGACTATACGTACGAATATTTTGATATCTTTACCGCGTTCCCCATAGGATCGCATATTTCTTGCGCGAACTATGCGCATGGTTTCTTCCATGAGAACAAAAATATAACGATAGAGAAATGAAAGTTGCGAAACGAAGAGAGAGGGAACTTTTAATTGCCGAAGGGCGTGGCATACACTCGGGAAAGAAGTGGTAGCAATAAGCAGGAGTGCGGTACTGACTGTTAAAGTGAACTTAAGCATAATCGAGCAGAAAGAAAGCCATCCCGCCGAAATAGTCAATCCCTGAAAAACGGGAACCTGTGCCGAATCCAGAAGGGGATTGAAAATTCCGATAAAAATCGCGAAAGGCGAAACCAGAATGATCTTTTTGAAAATAAACATGAACGGAATTTCGCCGATAGTCATTAAAAGCATCGGGTAGAGAAAGAACGGCAGCAACGCCGCGATTTCGTATTTGGAGAAAGAAATAACCGTAAAAAGAAAAAGCAGTGTGGCAATAAGTTTCGCCCGCGGATCCAGCCGGTGAACAAACGTATCTTTGTAAGAGAGCTGGTCAAGAAATCCAATATTGTAATATTTCTCATCAAAAGTCATGGTTTTGTCCCGGTAAAATTTTCAATAAATAGAGGCATTATTACTTCGGCAATTAAATAT
>AWGX01000850.1 GCA_000495415.1 Smithella sp. ME-1
AGATATGCCAACGTTAACGCCCACCAGACCGATATTATGACATGAGATATAACAGACATCTTTTTCTTCCGGATCAAATTCAACGTGTCCTGCCGTTGGAATTTGCAGCTGCCATTCCTTTCCCGTTTTTAAATTTAGAATAAGTATTTTTGAGTGAATCAGTTTCTTTTCTGCAAAAAACAACCCAAGTTCAGTTAAAATAAGATAATTATTGTCCGGACTCAACGACAGATTATGCAGTGAATCTCCGAAATCCCCCTGCCACGCCCGCTTAATGCTTTTTTTTCGAAGGGAATACTTCCATATTGTTACACGTGTATCCTCCATCGGTTTTAAAATGCGCCGTGCGGTTCCTTCAATCGGCCATGAGGCAAACCACAATTCGCCGTTTGTTTTATCAAACCAGTTGGTGGTGGAAAGCATTTCATTTCCCACCCCGGGATCAATTAATCGAGCAACCCGGGAATTGAAATCTATGTGTAAAAAACGGTTAAACAAATTTAAGCCTACTTGAACCATACTATCTTCAAGAGCAAGGTAGCTATGCGGAGCCAGACAATACTCCCACCACTGATTCTCTGTTTGCCCGTAAGGAAATTTATTCTGATCTACCGACCATTTGTTTTTTGCTTTAATCAGATCCTGCTTACAATTATTCTCTTCGCCTTTGAGACTGATCCGTAAAGAACAAACCGACTGTTGGGCTGGCTGAAAAAGATAATTGGTTTGAGCCATTTCTCCTTTGTGTATGCAAGGGCTTATAAAATTGGGAATGTTAAAATTATAAAAATCGAACGGTACTTTTTTTTCCGAGACAGTTAAGCTGAATTGTTCCATAAAAAACTTTTTTACAGTGATTTTACTAATTATTTTTTAAAACTCGCTAGAAAATCAGCTTTAATTCCCTGGGTAGAACTTTGAAAGAAAAACTGGTTCGTTTTTCTTTTTCCGGATCTCCGTTGCGCTGCAGCAACTGCTGAGTCGAGGAAGTGATATTAATTTCCTCGGCCTTATAATACTCCCCTACTCTATTTCCCCCCATTAGAGAAGTAGCAAGGGCGTAGAGCGTACCAATCGGTCCTGTGTTAAGTATCAGTAAATGCAGGTATCCGTCATCAAACTGAGCCTGCGGTACAACTTTAAAACCGTATCCGTAATATGGTAGTTTTGTAATTACAGCAGTCAGAGAATTGGCTGCGTTTATTTTTTCATTATTATTTATTGTTACACGCAAGTCCGCGTTAACATAACCACCGAATAAAATTTTAATCGTTGCCAATGCGTAAGCCGTAAGACCGCGCCAATTATTTTTTAAATATTCATCCCTTTCCCGCAGAATACTTCCTTCAATTCCAATACTCGCAAACAATGCTTTCGTCTTTCCGTCACAACAGATGACATCTACAAAATGCTCCTTCGCTGTCTGTATAAATCGGGCGTTTTCCTTGGGACAACGCGGCAAATTAAACGTATGCCGTAATACATCACCAGAACCGAAAGGCAAATAACCCAAAGGAACTTCTTTGGAAACATTGTTCATTACCAGTGAAAAAGATCCATCACCGCCGGCGACAAGCAGTATTTTTACCTTCTGAGAAAGCTCACAGGCACATTGGCCGAATTCTTCCGGAGATTTCGTGTCCAAACCGGCTATAGCCACATCTTTCAGAGTATTGGCTATTTCGTTCAATATTTTATGTTTATCATCCAGAGAACATTTGCCGGAAGCAGGATTAGCGATAATTCCGTATTTCATTTATTTCACTTCCACATTGTATTTTGATGATAAATCTATTTTTGAAGGTTAAACTATAAGTAGCACGTTTTTTTCTGTCAAGTTAATAATGGCTTACGTATAGAAGGCCTTTATGACATTGCTTCCAATGAAATCGAGCAAATGTTTCACCAAAGACAAGGGCTAACTAAAGATTCATTCACCATCATGGTGACACAGGAAACAGCTGCTGTAAAGTCTTTGTCCTTTTTAAAACAATCCGGCAAAAGGCTCTTCTTCAAAATTTTTAAGAGAAATTCCTCGTTTTCCTGCTTCAATTTCCTTGATAATCTTCACAATCGCATCGTTTACAGGAATCGGCACATTGTATTTTCTGCCGTTTTCACAGATATAGCCGTTGAGAAAATCAATTTCGGTTTTACGCCCCCTTTCCAATGACTGGAGCATGGATGATTTTAAAAGCCGGAACTTCATTCCCACTATTTTGATCATAAGATGGGCTAGTTGATTGAAAATAAAATTGTCCCTGCCGACAAGCATGTTGTAATCCAGAATTCCGCGGTACGGCTCCACCTTTATTTTCATAGCATCTGCCACCTTCATGGCCTCTTTCATTATGGCAATAAATATGACACGGATATTTTTCAATTTGAGCATTTCGCCCAGGTGAAGACCGCAGACCGCACCAAGAGATGTAATACAGGAATTTATAATAAGCTTTGAGTAAAGATATCCGATGATGTTTTCTGAAATTTTTACCGGTAGAACAGAGCTTAATATATCTCTAATAAGCGGGAGTCTTATGTCAGGTTTGTTTGCTATGTTACCGATTACAAATTCACCCTTCGATGTCATTTCCAGATTACCCGGTAAATGCATCGTCGCTCCCCACCCCACAACACAGCCGATGACTATATCCCTTCCTAGAATTGCCGCTAAGGCATCTTCGCAAATTCCGTTCTGCAAGGAAACAACAACTGAATCTTTATTAAGAAAGGGAATAAGTTCTTTGGCCGAATCAATCATATCCGTTGCTTTTGTCGCGTGAA
>AWGX01000851.1 GCA_000495415.1 Smithella sp. ME-1
AGCGTACAGTTCAGGGAATTGGTTCTTAAAATCAACTAATTTAGAAGAGGGGGGAAATGCTACTATGGCAATCCCCCCTTAACTAAAATGACAATAAAACAGAGGGGGGATCTCATTTGGGCATTCTCTCTCCCCCGCTTTACGTGACCTATGAATTGCAATGATTGCGGTTAAGCAATGGCACAAACTATTTCTTTTGGGTTCACGATCCTTTTGACTTTTATTCTTTTCTCGTAACTATCATTATTGTTTGCTGCTTTTTGAAACAGGATAAGGAATTCACACATATTTATAGCTTGTTTAAAAAATGATTTTTTAAAGGAGGCTACGATAATGAAAAAAAAGAGCATATCTTTTTTAAAGATTTTCTCCATCCTTTGTTTGCTTTTTTTCTTTATCACTATTTTATCAGCATGTACAGCAACTAGGCATACTGTTCAAAAAACTGTTGTTCCTTTATTGAATACATCAGTGGACGATCTTGTGGATAAACTTCTGAGGCAAGAAAATGGCGCTTTTGTCAAAGAAGGCCTGCCCGGAGCCCTGCTTGTGATTACCGGTCTTACCGAACTTGCACCAAAAGATTATGAACTACTGGCGGAGACCTCTTTTTTGTATTGCGCATATGCTTTGATGGTAGAAGACGAAAATCGTGAATATGCCATATCTCTCTTCAAGGTTGGAACCGACTACGGCATGAGGGCATTAAAGGTCAATAATTCCAAATTTCGAAAAGCAGTAGAAGAAGGAACTAAAATTCCTGACGCCGTAAAACTCCTGAAAAAAGATGACCTGAAAGGTCTGACCTGGTACGGAATTAACATGGCCAAACGTGTAACATTGCAGCTGGCTGATCCCGATGAAGTTTTAGATATTCCGGATGCCGTGGCCGCGGGAAGGCGCGCTATCGAGATAGATCCAAATTATTCCTGGGGTGCCAGTTGGAATATTCTGGGCATCTATTATGCAATATTGCCAGATGCTTTGGGACTAGGTGGCGGAGCGGATTCGTCCAGAGAAGCATTCGCTAACGGTCATAAGGCGGAAAATGGCGAATTTGGAATAATAGATGTCTTCATAGCCAGATATTATTGTCCTCTCATTAAGGATACAGAGCTATTTGATAAGTTACTCAATCGGGTAATAAATATGGATTCCTGTAAAATTACAGGCGGCATCTGCCTGATTAACGAGTTGGCAAAAGAAAAGGCACGGTTCTCCCTTAATAATAAAGGGAAATATTTTGATGTTTACTGAAAGAAAATTGTTTTTCTAATTAACTCGCCAACATATTTAACAAAAACGAAACAAATTTGGCGCGTTATCGTGCACGGTTACAAATCCTTTTCTGCCAATAAATTCCTCTGTTTCCATGAGTTGAAAAAGGGACTGGTCTTTTTCCGCGTGCGCCCAGCATCTTCTGCCGTCCTCTAATCGTGCTATGATTATGGAATTGAGGGGTTCCCCATGGCGATCATGCATTACTGTATAAGTTTCAACTATCGCCGGACCACCGGGTTTCTCGGCCAGTTCAGGGCTATACATGCCGTCGATTTTGTGTTGTATATTTTCAGGTTGATTAAAGCAAAGTGAATTCTTTGGTTCCACTCCGCCGTATATTCCAACGGAGTGTTTTGTAATGTACCACCCCAGAGCGGTGATGAGACCGAATTCTTCAGGATTTTTTCGCAATCTTTCCACGGCATGAGCAATGGCATGTAATGAATAATTGTTGCCAGGACCGCCAAAATAGGCCAGTCCTCCCGTTATCGTTAAAGGCGGAAGTCTATTTAGATTCAGTCCTATTGATTTGGCCGCGATAATCGACGCGGAGGGAAAGCAACTATAGATGTCCAGGAAATCTATTTCACGGATACTCAATTTGACTGATTCAAGTGCTGATCCAACGATTTCTTTGATGGCCGGACTGAAAGTATAGTTCACCCTGTCCGATACGAACCATTTGTCTGCCGCATCATATCCGGCATGCAAATAGATCCATTTATTTTTTGGTATTGATATCCGCTTTGCAACTTTACTGCTGGTAATAATTACAGCAGCGGCCTGGTTGACATCAAGTATCGGATTCATAAATTTTGTGTAAGGAAAACCTACCATGCGGTTGACACGAGTTACCGTTTCTATCTCCTGAGCACTTTTTTCTTCTCTGAACCAGGCAAGCGGATTTTTTGCCGCTATCTTCGAAAACCCCGCACAAAATTCAGCCAGAAATTTCTTGTGATCTGCAATACTGAGATTACGTTCAGCTCTCAAAGCGTTTTCGAAAAGAGGATATACAGTTATGGGCACTTCTGCATAATGCTGAATCTCGGCAGAATTCGATGCAGAACGGTTATCACCAACCATGGTCGGATGGTTCTTGGAACAAGGCCAGTCCAGAACAGTGTTTTTTTTCCCTGCGGCAGTAACCGTATACATGGCTTCCGCTCCGCAAATCAAAGCTACTTCTATTTCACCCGCAACAATTTTTTTAGCGGCCCTGTTGACCAACCATTGAGGAGTATTTCCTCCGATCGCAGTATACTCAGCTACTTTCGGTTTAATGGAGAGCATTTCACAAAGCAGGCCGGCAGGATCTTCATAAGTCCACGAAAACATATTCACGACAGAAAGAAGATCAACGTTGCGGAGAATTTCAGAGCACTGTGAGTCATCGACACTGGATTCAATGGCCATTTTTGCCAGTTGCAGTGGGTGCAATGCCTTTTCGTTATCTTCAGAACGATGGGTTATCTGACCGACACCGACAATCACAGGATGTATCATAGTCATTTCGAAATCCTACTCGCGCCAGAGAAAGTTTTTACTTTTCCGGCATCGATTTAATGAAATAATAGTAATTTATGAACGGTTGAAATCACATGATTAAGCCTGAAACTATTTCTTTCATGATTTCAGTCGTCCCGCCGCCTATGGAGAGGATTCTGTTATCGCGGTAAAGGCGTTCAACCAGGTAGTCTCGCATGAAGCCGTATCCCCCGAATATCTGAACAGCATCATAAGTTACTTTGTCGCTGACATTGCAGGCGAATATCTTGGCCATGGAAACCTCTTTCAACTGATTTACCCCTGCGTTCATCTTGGCGGCAACCCGGTATGTGAATTCACGGCTTGCTTCCACCAGCGTGGCCATGTCCGCCAGTTTATGTCTTGTCACCTGGAAACCCTTCAGCGGCAGACCGAATGCCGTCCGCTCACCGGAGTATCTTATGGATTCTTCCAAGGCAATCTGCGCCGTCATATTGGCCATAATGCTAAGCATGAGCCTTTCTTTTTGGAAATTTTCCATAATAATGGAGAATCCTTTATTTTCTGCTCCGATCAGGTTTTCGACCGGTACTTTACAGTTATCAAAAAATATTTCCGCCGTGTCCGATGCCCACCACCCGGTTTTTTTCAGGGGGCGACCTGTCGAATATCCAGGGGTATTGGACTCAATAATCAGAAAGCTGATCCCGTGTGCGCCCTCACCGCCGGTTCGCACGGCGCAGGTGATCTGGTCGGCTCGTGCGCCGCTTGTTATAAAAGTCTTACTTCCATTGACTACGTAAAAATCACCTTCACGCACGGCTCTCGTTTTGAGGCTGGCGACATCCGAACCTCCGCCCGGCTCAGTAACGGCGAGAGCGGCAATTTTCTCTCCTCTAATAACCGGTTTGACAAAGCGTTCCTTCTGGAGGGGTGTGCCTCTGCGCACGATCGGCGGTATGGCAATGTCCAGAGAACCGAGACCGGCAACCAGACCGGCTGAGCCGCTCCGCATCAGTTCCTCAATCACGACGATTTTAAGAAAAATATCACCTGGCGTTCCACCGACTTCTTCGGGATATCCTATCCCCAGATAGCCCATGTCACCTGAAATCTTGTATAATTCCCGGGGGAATTCTCCCGCTTCTTCCCATTTTTCAATTTCCGGCAGTATTCCCTTTTTCACAAGAGACCTGATAGAGTTGCGAAGCATCTCATGTTCTTCCTTGAAGTATTCCTGATATTCGTTCGTCATATTTTCGTCATCCTTTCTCTTTTAAGTTATAAGTTTAATGAGCAAATGATCTTTCAGCCAACTTCAATTCTCATCTGGTACGTTTTATCATTTTATTGTAACGGTCTGTGGCAACTTCTCCATCAAAATCTCTGCAGCTTCAGCCACCATATCCTCAACCACCTGACGGGCGGGAATAATCTTATGAATCAGACCGGAAATCTGTCCGGCAAATCCTCCGATGTAATCCTGTTTATTAGCTTTTACGAATGATCCCAGCAGTGCCGAGGCCAAAAGGACCTGGATGGGAAAGGGCATTGCTTCAAGACCTGATTTATCCCAAAGATCATGGATTTTGGTATAATTGGCCCTCGATGTTTTGCCGGTATAAAGCTTGCTGACGCGCGTATCTTCATCAGTGGAATCGATAATACGTTGCTTGCAAATATCCATGGCACCGCCTTCATTGGTAGCAAGAAAACGTGTCCCCACCCAGACTCCGACACATCCCATGGCAAGAGCAGCAGCCAATCCACGTCCGTCACCGATACCTCCCGCCGCTAATACCGGAATCGGGGCTACGCTATCGATTACCTGAGGAAGCAAGGCCATAGTGCCTATTCTTCCCGTATGTCCGCCTGCCTCATGACCTTGTGCCACAATAAGATCGAGACCCGATTCGGCCATTCGTTTTGCATTTTTCGCATTCCCGGTAATGCCCAGTACTTTCATTCCATGGGCATGGGCATCTTGCACCATAAATCCCGGATTGCCCAGACCGGCACAAAAGAGCGGCACTCTCTCCTCGATGCAGATTCGAATCGCTTCGTTGGGTTGCACAACAGTCGTGTCCATTTTTACCATGAGATCAATATCCGGCAATTTCATTTCCGCTTTTATTTTATAGAACCAATCAAGATATGGTGGGGGAAGTCCTTCCAGCAAGGTCATGAGCGGAATAGACTCATGTGAACCATCTGTTTTTATAACATTCTGGGGAAGCAGCAGGTCAACACCGAAAGGCTTGTTGGTTTGAGCTTTGATCTCCCGGATGGCTTGCTGCAATTCATCAATATTAAAACCTGCCCCGCCAAGAACACCCAAGCCTCCGGCTTCGGATACAGCGACGACAAGTTCTACAGGCGCCCCATTTGGTTCCCCAATCAATGTGGGGCCCATGCCCGCACTGATGATGGGATACTCGATGTCCAGCATGTCACACAATTTGGTACGGAGAACTATCCTTTTCATATGAAAACCTTCTCCTTATTTGTTATTCAAACTTATTGGGACAATCTCTGATTTTGACTCGCCGGTACTTTAAAACACCTCTCATGTAAATTTTTATTTTAACTCTTTATATTTAATTTACGATGGTTTTAGCCAGTAGCCAGAATTCTGCCATATTAAATTCGGATGTCAACATGAATCTACTACTGAAAAAATGTATGCCATTTTTATACTTTTTAATATAGATAATAAAATAAACACACTATTTTGGGGAAAAGCTTTTTACTTGACGACTGATAACAATTTTTTTATTCTGTTAGAAAACAAAGAAAAAGAACGATGATTGA
Organism: Smithella sp. ME-1; assembly: GCA_000495415.1. Next base: position 5,581 of record AWGX01000851.1, read on the forward strand.
AAATTTGATTAATAATTTATCTTTATACCTGCAAGATTCGCTATTTTTAGCGCTTTTAGCCGCTTATTTGGGCGGACTTATAATCAGCTTTACTCCCTGCACTTATCCATTGATTCCTGTGACCGTCGGCTTTATCGGAGCGCAAAGTTCATCATCCAGGCTCCGTGGATTTTTTCTTTCGTTGTTTTATGTCGGTGGACTCGCTTTCACATACTCCATTCTGGGCGGCGTAGCCGCTTTATCAGGCAGACTCTTCGGACAAATGCAAACAACACCATGGACGTATTTCATCATGGGTAATTTATGCCTTATCATGGGACTATCCATGCTTGATGTTTTTAGTTTCTCTCTGCCTGTTCCGCAAAAGCTTACCAAGATATCGGCAAACAGTAATAAAAAAGGATTTTTAAGCAGTTTTTTAGTAGGCATCGTGTCCGGTGTTGTTATCGGTCCCTGCACTACTCCCGTACTGGCTATTTTACTGGGATACGTTGCTCTAAAGACGAATGTCCTGCTGGGAATGACTCTTCTCTTCGTATTCGCCTTTGGTATGGGTACATTGCTGATTATCGTCGGCACTTTTGCCGGAATTATTGCCGCCTTGCCCAGATCCGGAGT
>AWGX01000852.1 GCA_000495415.1 Smithella sp. ME-1
TAAAATCGGGACCAACAAAAATAGTGCTCTAATTCAGGAATAAAGGAGGAGGATGTACGATGCGCGATGAGGTAATAGTTGAATACAGGGGCGATTACATTCATGTGCGGCACTATGGGAAGAACAATTATGATATCTCCCTTGATTTGTGGCGGCGTGTAAAAGCGTTATGCGATCAACATAACTGCTTCAATATTCTTGGAGAGAGTTATACCACTGAAGAACTGTCTACAATGGATGCTTTCAATCACCTCAAGATAGTAGAGTTGGTGGGATTGACATTAAAGCATCGTGTTGCATGGGTGATTCAGAAGAAAGAAACCGGCAAGGGAATCGAATTCGTTGAAACTGTTGTCGTAAAAAATCGCGGGTTGGTTAATGGTGGGATATTCCCAAGTGTTGAAGAAGCCAAGCGTTGGTTGTTGGGTAAAGAAAATGAATAACGGAATGTTTCAGAAGTAAGGCGTAAATCATGGAAAGAAGTGAACAAGCGGTTGCCAAATTTGTCAGTGGTTTTAACTGTGCACAGTCGGTTTTGTTTTCTTTTTGCGATGATCTCGGTCTTGATAAGGATAACGCCCTGAAGATTGCCTGCGGCTTCGGTGCAGGAATGGGAAGAAAAGAGGAAGTCTGCGGAGCGGTAACAGGTGGAATAATGGTGATCGGTGCCAAATACGGTCGGGGAGAAAATGACGACCGGAAAATAACCGATAATACCTACATAAAGATAAGAGAGCTTATGAATCAATTTGCTCAAAAGCACGGCACTTATATCTGTCGCCAATTGTTGAATGGCTGTGAGTTGACAACGGAAGAAGGGCAAAAGACATTCAAGGATAGTGATTATCTTAATGCGGTATGCAAGCCGTGCGTTAAAAGCGTAGTAGAAATACTTGAAAAAATATGTTTTGCAACAGAGGACATTTCTCAAAAATAGAATTATTTCCTTTCAAATTAAAGATGATTAATTGTGCGATAACTTAGTTGCCCGTGATCGTTAACCCAATGTTATAACTTCCAACCAGATTATCAAGATAGTGAACAACCATTAAGTACTACTTTAACAATAATTTGTTTGATTTTCATCGGATATTATCGTAAATAATACAGCGTTTAATAAACGACTTTAGGAAGATTGGCATCTAAGAATGTCAAAGTTTATGTGTATTAATTGTTGAAGTTCACGCTGATCTCAATTCTCAAGAGATATGGAAAGGAATTAATAACATGAATGAAGATACACAGCAGGAAAAGTTGCCCACTCAAAAAGACGATAAAACCACAGAAGAAATCCGTAAACAAATTAATGTCGGAGGTCCGGCGCAGGCAATCACCGATCCGGAAAGGCGCGTCAGACAGGCAATAGTGGTGATTCACGGCATTGGGGAGCAGCGCCCCATGGATACTTTGCGCGGTTTTGTTGACGCGGTGCTGGTTGACAATAATAAAGGGCACAGTAAATATCGCAGCAAGCCGAACGCCATGAGCGAAATGTTTGAAATGCGCTGCCTGCAAAGGCCTTCCAACCATCAGGCATATGAGCCGTTGACTGATTTTTATGAGTATTATTGGGCTCATCATATGCAGGGTTCCAGATACACCCAGGTGACAAGTTGGTTATTGGGGTTAATGAAACGACGCCCGAAGATGATACCTCCGGCACTAAAGCCGGCTTATTTCTTAAGTTGGAGCCTGGTAATTATTGCCGCGGGTTTATGGGTGTGGGGACTTTATTCCGCGGGCACGGGTACTTCCTCTTTTCCTGAAGGGGTTTGGCAACAGAAGTGGATGTTTGCGAGTGGTGCAGTCATAGCGCTCCTTCAGTGGATTGGTTCACATTTCCTGCTTGGTTTTGTGGCGGATGCCGCGCGCTATCTGACACCAAGTCCTGACAACATAGAAGCAAGAAATAAGATTCGTTCTGAAGGCATTAATCTTTTGCGAACTTTGCACAACTCCGGCAAATACAGGCGAATCGTCATTGTCGGGCATAGTCTAGGTTCGGTAATCGGCTACGATATTATCCGTAATTTGTGGGTGGATTTGAGGAAGCCTGTCAACGTTTATCCCCGCAAGCAGTTCGAGCTGAAGAACTTCGAACAGGAAGCGAAGGCACTGGAAGAAGGGGAAATCACACCTGCCAAAATAGAAATGTTTCAGCAATGCCAGCACCGTCTATGGCAGGAGTTTATTGAAGTAGGCATTCCCTGGCTGATTACCGATTTCATAACACTTGGTTCGCCTCTTGCCCATGCGCAGCTGCTTATGGCGGATGACCCGGCGGATTTCAAACTTAAAAAGGAGCAATACGAATATCCGTGCTGCCCTCCCGATGACGGCGACAAACAGTACTACTCCCAGCAGTATCAATTTTATCTGGGTGGCGAAAGTTTTATTCGCAATGTGTTTATTCCTCATCATGGCGCGCCGTTTTCGTGTACACGCTGGACTAACATGTATTTCCCCTACCGGCGTTTGATCCTCGGCGACTTGATCGGCGGCCCTCTCAATGGAGTTTTCGGAAAGGGTATTCGCGATATAGCTGTGGTTCCATCGACTGGTAAATTCCTCGATGGTACTTTGGTTTCTCATGTTCGTTATTGGACCTGCGGCAAAGAGAACAAAATTATGCCCGAAGATAACAAGCCTTCTCTGGAAACGCTTCGTAAGTTTTTGAGACTTGATTTTCTGCGTGGTAAAAGTTCCAAGGCCAGACCCGGCGGTGCCGGCGATTAATAGACATTGCCTTAATCAACAGTACACTCATTAAAATACGGGAGTATAAAAATGAAAATTGTAAGAATGACATTTCTTTTGTTATTAATTTTTTTAACGGCCGGTTGCGCGAATCTCAAAGCAGTCAGGGATTACGCAAGCGAATCGGCGAAATTATCAGCGTATACTGAACTGACGACAAGGTTTCGTGATACTTATGAACGCGAGCAGCCTTATCTTTTCGGTGAAGCAGAACGGCTGGCAAAGGAAAACGACAAAAGACGTAAAGCCGCTTATGAAGATTTAATAAAAATTCACCAGAGAGTTTCCCTTTACATGCAGACCCTTGCCTCTCTTGCCGGTGAAAATGCCTTTGATCTTTCCAAAGAGATAGATTCGTTGGCCGGCGGAATCAAAGCTTACCCTGATTTCGGCATAAATAGTAAACAAGTGGATGCCGTCGCCGGTATTGCAACGGTAGTTGCTCAATGGATTACTTCTGCGTATCAGGAAAGTGCGGTTCGGGATATGGTTAAGGAGGGCAACGAACCTATACAGACAACTTTGCAGGGAATGGAAGCCCTTGTTCGTTGTTTCAGGAAGACTAATGAAAATGAAAGAAAGACTGTGTTGGGTTTTTTTGAGGTGGAAATTCCTTTTGCCGATAGTCCGAAAGATAAACTGTTAAATGTGTTGGCGCGCGCGCATGCGCAGTCGAAAACGGCGGAGTATAAACAAGTTGAACTGAAATACGATGAAGCTGAAAAAGGAATAAAAAGCATTGCGGATGGCCATAGAAAACTTTTCGAAAATATAGATAAGTTGTCCAATGAAGAAGTTAAAAGCTTGATCGGCAATTTTGCGAAGGACATAAAAACCATAAGAGAAAATCTTCAAAAGGTTCGAAATTAACGCAGATAAAATATTTCTCGTAATAAGATTGAAAGGGGAAAAATAAATGGCACTGGCAAATCAAAAGCAGGTGGAAGATATTGCTGACAAGCTTTCGGAATGCGCGGATTCAATTCATGTTCGCTTGATGAAAGCGATTAAGAATAAGGAGATTGACCAATATACAGCTCAATTAATATTTCAGGATGAAGCAACAATGCGTCAACGGGCCAATAGTCTGTATATTGATGCGGCTAATTGTGTTGTTGAAGGTTTATTTGAATCGCAAAAAAGCATCATTAGCTTAATCGATGCGGCAAAAGATAAAATCAAGACAATAAAGAAGATAGCGGGCTTTATGGATTTCATTGCCGACCTGCTTGTTCTGGTTGCGGCGGCTTATGCCGCGAAACCGGCACCGATCCTGGCCGCTCTGGAAGAAATCAGAAAGGACGTAGAGACTTTAAACAAAAGTTAACAGTTATCTTTGTGTGAAAAAAGCAGTTAAGATGCGGGATACTATACTTTAATGAAAATAACAGGAGGTATACAAAATGGCAGATTTGCAGGGACAGTTGCAGGAAAGTAAAGATCAGATATCAAATTACAAAAAAATGTTTCGCGAAGTTATGTTGAAGTGGAAGGATAAACCCAAACTCAAGAAATACAGGGATTGGTCAAAGAGGATGTATGATAAAGTAAATGAAAAGGATGATTTCGATGACGAAACACTTATCAATGATATAGTGCGTCATACGGCTGTACATAACAGCGAAACTGATTTCCAGTCTGAAGATGAAGATTTCAATATAATTTCGACCATTCTGAAGAATCTTTGGAAATGGCTCAAGAAGAAGAAAAAAATCATGGATGCAATTGAAAAACTGAGCTCGGCAAGGTGCGGGAAACCACGTGTGGGGCACGGTTCTGAAGGTCTGCCCTGTCAATGTAGACTGGGCGAAGACAATTCTTGCCCGTATCACGGGCCTGCCGATGTGGCATGAAAAAATATTCCGTATCGGGTGAACGGCTCTAATCTATGAAATCATTTCTGAACATTGCGGTAAATTTGATTGCCTTTGGTCTGACATCATATCTGGCGATTGTTCAAAAATGGTCGCTTCAGGAATTCTGCTGGTGCGTCTGGCTGGCGGGACTTTTTTATTCCTGGACGTGCGTGATTACGGCAGTTATTCAGGTTATGCTGACCGCCGGAAGCAATAAGAAATACTATGATGCAAAAGTTCCTTTTATGAAAAGCATTTCACCGGAGGTATTTGTTCTGGCGATTATTCCCGTGGCACTGGTGGTCGGGTTTGTTGCGCTTTACATTTACACCTGGATATTTTCTTTTTACGGGCTGTTTCTCTCGGTATTTGCCGCGATGCAGCCTCTGAACCTTTTCGGCCCCAATGGATTTATCAATTCGGATTTCTTCACACCGGTAACGTATCTTGCGGAAGCCTATTGGCCGATGATTGTGGCAACAATCATCGCTAACGTGGATATTTTTATGCGTAAAAATCCGTGGGAACGAATAGCACTTCCTTTTAAATACAATGAAATACTGCGCATTCATATCATGATTCTGGTCATGCCTTTTCTGGCGATGATTACCTGGGCTTTATTCAAAGACGCTTATCAGCAATTGACAATTATCCTGCTTATTGGTATTTTCTATTTGCTTCCGAAAAAGAAGCCCAGGGAAGAAAAGATTATCAGCAGTAATTCCGGTCAAAAGTAAAGTATACGCGTTGTTGATTGTGTTGATACTGATATTCAACTTTTAGCAAGGGAGCTCTTGAATGGGAGATAAACCGGAATATAAAATTTCAGTATTTGAGAAGGAAGGGGTTCTTGAAATTGTACTTACGGGAGAAGCAACACAAAATAATGTAGAGAAAATACAGGAAGAGGTGATTTCCATAATTATTTCATCGAAAGCTTCCGGGTTATTAGTTGATGTTCGAGGTATTAAGGGACGTCTGGGATATACGGAAGCTTATTTTCGTGTTAGAAATTATCCTTCTGATGTGCCCAAATTACCTGTGGCAATTGTTGATCTTGCAGAAAACGCGGACTATGAATCATTTCATGAAACCACTGCAATGAACGCCGGTCTTACATATAAGTGGTTCACCGATATTGATGAAGCCAGAGCCTGGCTTAAAAATAAACTATAATAATATCTTCGATGACAAATAAAAAAGTTATCAAAAAGACACCGTTCGGTTCTGTCTGTATAATCTGGTCATTATCAAAAAACCATCCTGTGATTGTTAATATTCTACTTTCCCGGCCGGGTCTTTCAGCAGAAGGTCGGGCAGATAAACTATTTCCGGATTCAAAAATATCTTCCTGCAAGGAAATTGACTCAATAGCTGATTCTATCAAGGCTTGTCTGGAGGGCGAGAAAGTAAAGTTTTCCCTGAATGTTGTCGATCTATCTCCATGCACAGAATTTCAGCAGTCGGTTTTGCGCGCGCAACATGCAATTCCATACGGCTCTGTCAGCACTTACGGTCTGATTGCAGCGCATGTTGGTTCGCCTGGCGGAGCAAGGGCGGTGGGTAACGTTATGGCGGGTAATCCTTTTCCTCTGATCATACCCTGCCATAGGACAATCCGTTCAGACCTTCGCTTGGGCGGTTTTCAAAGCGGAACTGCAATGAAAAGAGAATTGCTGAAAAACGAGGGGGTTATTTTTGATGAATCGGGGCGCGTAATGTGCACTCTATTTCACTTTTGAGAATTCTTTTTCCCAGCATCATTTTACCAAAGGCGGCGGTTTATTCCATAAAAGCCAGTAGAGGCTTAGCAATTTGACCGCTTCCATGAACTCTTTAAAGTCAACCGGTTTAGGGATATAACTATTGGCGCCCAGTTTATAACTTTCGATCAGGTCCTCCTCCTGATTGGAAGAAGTTATAACGACGACAGGCAGTAGTTTGGTTATTTCGTTTTGGCGGATGGCCTTGAGCAATTCCAATCCGTTAATTTTCGGGAGGTTCAAATCCAGGATGATAAGTACGGGCAAATCATTTATATCACGTTCTTTATACATTCCCCTTCCTAAAAGATAATCTAAGGCTTCCACACCGTTTTGCGCCACGATCACCTTATTGGCGATATTATTTTTTTTGAATGCCCGCAGAGTCAACTCGACATCATCGGGATTATCTTCTACCAGTAAAATATTTTTTTCTTCCATGTTCCCTCCTGGAATGATTACAACGATTCTTGAAGCAAGATTACAGAGATTTTAAAAATCGTTGTAATCGTTTTTTCTAATCGCCGTAATCATCTTTCATCTCATTAGCCGCCTGACTTCACAACTTCTATTGCCAAAATTAACAAGCAATCCCACTTTTATATCAGACGCTTTTAAATAAGAAATGATCTGACTTTCAAATATCTTGGGCATTCTGCCCTCCACTGCTTTCAATTCAACTATTACAGTATCATTTACTACAAGGTCTGCTCTGAATTTTCCCACGGACTTACCTTCATATTTGACAGCAAATTCTTTTTCAGCGAGAAATTGCAGACGACGTTCCGTCAATGCAATGATTAATGCGTTCATATAAATACGTTCGACAAATCCCGGACCTAATTCAGTATGAACACGATAGCAAGCGTCAATAATCTTTTCCGTTAAAGGATCCCTCACCTTACCATTATCGCCGTAATCTTTTATTTTACTCTGGCAGAGTAAAATAAAAAACTGCTCCTTTGCCGACTTCACCTTCCGCCCATATTTGTCCTCCATGGCGGATGATAATTCTTTTTACTGTCGCCAATCCAATTCCCGTGCCGGGAAATTCATCTGTTGAATGCAAGCGCTGGAAAGCGCCAAACAGCTTGTTCGCATAAGCCATATCAAAGCCCACGCCGTTGTCCCGGATAAAGATGAGTCTCTTTCCATCATGATTAGTAGTACCGAATTCAATTTTGGGCTGCGCTGTCTTGCCGGTAAATTTTAAGGCGTTTTCAATAAGATTGGTCAGAACAATGTGCATCATGTCGAAATCACCCTTAATGCTAATGTCTTCCTTAATAATCGTGTCGACAATCCGGACTGAATTCTTTTCCTGATAATTTGTGATAATTTCCCTGAACAGTTCACTCAAATCAATGGATTGAGTATGCAATTCGGTGTGGATTATCCTGGAAAGTTTTAGCATGTCTTCGATGAGCATGCCCATATGCTGTGTTGCCGCACGGATCCTATGGAGGTAATTGCGCCCCTTATCGTCAAGTTTTGCCTGATAGTCCTCCAGGAGCGCCAGGCTGAATCCGTCAATGCTTCTGAGCGGTGCGCGTAAGTCGTGGGAAACAGAGTAGCTGAACGCCGCAAGCTCTGTATTGGCTTCCTCCAGTTTCTTGTTGGCGACATCCGTATCTTTTACGCTCTGGTTCAGATCCTCCACCAGATTCAACAGTGCCAGTTGGCTGTTGCGCAATTCTTTGGTCCGTTCGGCTATTTTTTGCTCCAGTTCCGCGTTGAGGCGACGAATTTCATCCTCCGCCAGCTTTCGCTCGGTTATATCACTACTATTGACGATCATTCCAATATGCTCTCCGGTAGATTCGTATAAGGGGTGGCCGGATGAACGGAGCCAGAT
>AWGX01000853.1 GCA_000495415.1 Smithella sp. ME-1
CCCGATAAAATCGGGATTAGCGAGAGTCGAATTATCCACGAAGCGCAGCAAAGCCGGATTTGAGACTCGCTGATAGTGATGCCCAAGTTTCAGAAACCCAGTGCACCGAGAATTGATAGACGAATTATACCAGGTGCGTAGCGCCGTGGTAAAAAAATTACCTCTCTATATTTCACCTTATGGATATCCTCCAACTCACTAGTGACTTCCGGTCATTTATATCATCATTTTATAAGCTTAGAAATGCGACAAAAGCATACGTGGTAAATATTTTTTCTAATATTATCGCAAATATATTGACAGAGAAAAGATAATCTGTATAAGGATTGACGCTCGGTCATAAACGGGCAAAATATAGATAATAGAATAGAGTAAGGAGGAGTATATGGCGAGTCTTTGGTTTGATTTAAGAGATTTTAAATTCCAATTGTTTGAAGTATTCAAAATAAAGGAAACCTTACTGGGTAAGGGACGTTATGTGGACTTTGATGTCGATACGTGCGGCATGGCGCTGGATCAGGCTGCAAAATTTGCAGAGCAGGAAATTGCCCCTACCTATCCTGACGAAGTTCACCGTAAACCTGTAGAAGCAACATATAAAGACGGCAAAGTAACAACACCGGAAGCTTATAAGAGACTGTGGAAACTATATTGTGAAGCGGGTTACGTGGCCATGGCCGATCAGCCGGAAGTAGGTGGTCAGGGATTCCCGGCAATAATAGCAGCATCCTGTGGCGGTATGATGTTGTCCTGTAATCCGGCATTTATGATGTACCCCGGTGTTACTCACGGCGCGGCAAGGCTGATGGAGGATTACTTTCAACATCCTCTTCGTGATATCGTTCTGCAAAAAATGTACAGTGGTGAATGGGCTGGCACGATGTGTCTGACAGAACCGGGCGCCGGCACCGACGTCGGAGCTTTAAAGACTACAGCCAAGCGAAATGCTGACGGCACTTTCTCTATCGTCGGAACCAAGAGCTTTATTTCAGGCGGCGATCAGGACCTGACCCCGAACATCATTCATCCTGTTCTGGCCCGAATAGAAGGCGATCCGAAAGGAACGCGGGGTATTTCCATTTTCATGGTCCCTAAAATCAGATTCAATGAAAAAGGCGAGCTGGGAGAACCGAATGATATATACTGCAGCGGCATCGAGAGTAAGATGGGCATTCACGGCAGCGCTACCTGTACCATTAATTTCGGCGACAACGGCAAATGTATCGGTTATCTGATGGGTGAACAAGGCCAGGGCATGCCGATTATGTTTCACATGATGAACGAAGAGCGTCAGAACGTCGGCTTGATTGGCGCGGCACTTGCCGGTGCGTCTTACCTTCATGCACTCGATTATTGCAAACAAAGAATTCAAGGTCAAAACGTCATCGCCATGGCCTTAAAGGATGAAAACGCTCCTGCCGTTCCAATCATTGATCATCCCGATATCCGCAGAATGCTGCTAAAGATGAAATCTATTTCAGAAGGTCTCCGTGCCTTGTGTCTGCTCTGCTATTTCTGCATGGACAATATGTTCAGCGCGATGTTCTCCGCAGTTTTAGACCCCAATGCCAATAAAGAAGAATTGGAAAAAGAAAGAGAGTCTTGGGCCGGCATGCTTGAAATTCTCACCCCTATAGTCAAATCCTACGCTACAGACATGGGTATGGTAGGTTGTGATCTGGCCGTACAAAGTTATGGCGGTTACGGCTACTGTCGTGAGTATCCGGTTGAACAGATGATGAGAGATCAGAAAATCAACGCAATTTATGAAGGAACAAACGGTATTCAGGCTCTTGACTTG
>AWGX01000854.1 GCA_000495415.1 Smithella sp. ME-1
TCGCTTGCACGGAATGACAAAAAAGGTGACAATCTAAAAGGAGGACATGCTGATGAAATCCACAAAATTCCGGCCGGATTGGACGGAAAAACCACCTGTACCCGGTACATACAGATCCATTTTTAAATACGGCAATCCGCAACAATTTAAACATCCCAGTGATGCCTGGTACAAGATGATTAAACAGGATTTTAATTTAAGTGACGCCGATTTCACCAGCAAAGTTAAAGAAGGACTTGAACAAGTTACTTTAAACCGTCCCATAAATTTACAAAAGCAGCAAATTGAAGCCATCCAAAACATCGTAGGGAAAGAAAATGTTTCTCTGGATGATTACAGCCGTGTCAAATACGCCTCGGGAAAAACTACAGAGGAAATGCTGGAGCTTCGCCAGGGAATTATTCATGAAGTGGCCGATGTCGTTGTACACCCACGGGATAAACATGACGTTCAGAAAATAGTAGCTTACTGCGATAAAGAAAAAATCCCCATTACAGTTTTCAGCGCCGGTTCGTCCGTGAACTTCGGCTGCCGTCCGGTCAAAGGTGGCATTTCTATGATAGTCAGCACTCATATGAACAAGGTTCTGGAAGTTAACGAATCAAACCAGACCGCGGTGGTGCAGCCCGGTATTTTCGGACCGGCTTATGAGGAAACGCTGAACAAAGCACCCGAACTTTTCGGGACAAAGCTGCGTTACACCTGCGGTCATTTCCCGCAGTCTTTCGAATACTCGACAGTTGGCGGCTGGGTTGTGACGCTGGGCTCCGGACAGGCGTCGACCTATTACGGCGATGCTTACGATATTGTATTCAGTCAGGAATACGTGACTCCGGCAGGAACTTTTAAAACTCTGGACTATCCGGCTACCGCCACCGGCCCGAAAATAAACGATATCATGAAAGGTTCCGAGGGTGCTTTCGGTATTCTGGTCGAAGTCACCATGAAAATTTTCCGCTACATGCCCGAAAATCGCGCGCGTTTCAGTTTTATGTATCCGACATGGGAAGCCGCTGTAAACGCCAGCCGTGAAATAATGCAATCCGAATTCGGGAAACCAGCCATTTATCGTATTTCCGATCCCGAAGAAACAGACAGGGGTTTAAAACTCTACGGAATGCCGGCCATTGCTGACAAAATTCTGGTACTGCGGGGATTCAAGCCAATGCAGCGTTGTTTGTGTCTGGGTAATGTGGAAGGCGACAGAGATTACACGCGATTGGTAGCGCGCAAAATAAAGGCTATTGCCCGCCGCCACGGCGCCATGTCTCTGGGCAGTTACGCCCCGCACAAATGGGAGCACACCCGCTACACCGAACCTTATATGCGCGAGGATTTGGGAGACTACGGAATTCTTATTGATACGCTGGAGGCCGCTGTAACCTGGGATAATCTGCACCATTTACACGAAGGCGTGCGCGCTTATGTCAAAAGCCGGCCGAACACAATGTGTTTGACACATGCTTCGCACTTTTATCCGCAAGGCACAAATCTCTATTTTATCTTCATTGCCCGCATGAATGATCCCGAAGAATACCGGAAATTTCAGCACGGCATCATTGACAACATTCAAAAATACGGCGGTTCATTGAGCCATCATCATGGAGTGGGACGGATGATCGGTCCCTGGTTGGAAACACATTTAGGGAAAGAACAAATGGATGTCCTGCGCGTGTTAAAGAGGCATTTCGATCCGCACAACATAATGAACCCCGGAGGTCAGCTGGGACTGGATTAATAACCGTTAACCGGAGATAAGGTGAGAACTTTGCATAACTACTTGTTTTGTCATCTATGAAAAAGTTCT
>AWGX01000855.1 GCA_000495415.1 Smithella sp. ME-1
AAAAACGCCCTTTTTTTTAATAAATCCGATATAGAATTTTACATTCAATTAAGATAGCGACAATTAATAATTTATACTATTTAATAATAATATTTTTAACTTAAATAAAAAAAGCAATTATTTAGTATAAAAATATTAATGTAAATTACAGACCTAGCTTTGTATATACTTCTTTAAAATCAGTCTTTAATTAACAGAAGGGACCGGAGGTGTATAGGTTGAAAATTTCTCTTGCTGGTATTTTAGGTGGACTTATTAGTTTAGGTATAGGATGTTTTTTTCTTGCAGGCAGCTGGGGAATCTATCTGGAACATACCCGAATACAGAAATATAGTGCGCATGCCAGTGGACATATAACAAACAAGCATTTCCAGACGGCCGCTGACGGCAGTGGCAATTACTATATTGACTATTGGTTTATGTCTTCCGGTGGAAATAAAATTAGTGCCAGCAGCGTGATATCTAAACAGCAGTGGGATGCCTTACAAATAAATGATGATTTGGGAATAAGATATGATCCTGCAAATCCCGGTCGCAACATTCCCATGTACGGAGGAAGTCCGTCACTTGTTTCAGCATTTTTTATGCTGGTTCTTAGTGTCGTATTTTTAGTTTTTGGAGCGCTTCGTTTTCCCGCCAGTTTTAAAAAAAGGTCCAAATGACTTGATTTGTTTAGGAAAGAGTTAAATATTATTATTTAATTCTGCTGGGGGAAAACACAACTAAAAAATCAGAGTTATAAACTGAGCTCAATTGAATATATTGAATTAAAAACTTTTTAGTATGGCTGACAGGGACTTTATTAATGAATTTTAAGTTGAATTCAACAGAAAACAAATCCATTATTTTGATAATTCTTGCTTTAACAATCCTAACGCTTGTTGTTTACTGGCCGGTGCAGAACTATGAATTTATCAACTACGATGACGAAGTTTATGTTACAGACAATTATAGAATCCAGCAAGGCCTGACTTTAAAAAATATAACAAATACATTTAGTGATTTTCATACAAGCAACTGGCATCCTCTTACAATGATATCACATATGCTGGATTGGCAGTTGTTCGGCTTTAGAGCCGGCGGGCATCACTGGACAAATGTCATAATTCATATTTTTAATACTATTCTGCTTTTCTTGCTTTTTAATAAGCTTACCGGAGCAGTTTGGAAAAGCGCTCTTATCGCGGCTCTATTTGCCATTCATCCGATTAATGTACAATCTGTTGCCTGGATATCTGAACGTAAGAATGTTCTGAGTACTTTTTTCTGGATTGTGACAATATTGTTTTATGTTCGGTACGTTAAGCAGCCAGATTGGAAAAAATATTTGCCGATATTTTTTTGTTTTGCGCTGGGTCTTATGGCCAAGCCGATGCTGGTTACGCTTCCCTTTGTATTGCTACTACTTGATTACTGGCCTCTTAATCGTACACAAATAAAATTACCAAATCGAAACGAAGATAAAGTTAAAGGGGAAATGTTCCCTTTAGATAAAAATCGTAAAATCTCATTCCTGATTCTAGAA
>AWGX01000856.1 GCA_000495415.1 Smithella sp. ME-1
ACTTCTACGGGGACCCTCAATACTCTTGGGATGATTACATCTAGGCATGACGCATCGCACAAAGAGGCAAGCCAGAAAGGTGGATCCGGAAAGCGCCTCAAAATGCCTCTCGGACAGGCAAATCGCCCAGAAAGAGAGCCGACGATCCACATACACTGCCCGACCACATCAACAATCTCTGCTTTTTGATGCAAAATCTGCCTTGACAGGCAAAAACATCCGCCCTATACTCCGAGCGTCAAAAAGGAAGTTCTTATCAATAATTCAAGAGGTACGGCTCCTCCTCCACCACGATCAACTTTTACCGGTTCTGGAAGAGATGCCCCACCCGCGTATGGCGGCGCTTCATGCCCCGCACCATCCCATGGTGGAGGGTATCCGGGGCATCCAAACGGGCTTGGCGCGGCATGATAGAGCGGACGCTACGAGGAGTGTACAGATAATGCAATGTCCCGAATTATTTGGTTGAAGCCCTTCAATATGGAGGCGACGTGCCGATTCCAACCGATCTCGTTTCGTTTCTCGAACTCGTCCGCCAGCACGGTGACGCGGCCTACACCATCGTGTTCAGCTATGCCGCCTCGCACAGCATGCTGTTCACGTTGTTCGGCGGCTATGCGGCGCACTCCGGTGCCCTGAGCCTGGGCACGCTGGTCGCGGTCTGCTGGATCGGCAGTTTCGTCGGCGACGCCGTCCGCTTCTGGATCGGGCGGCGGTTCGGCATGATGCTGTTCGCACGCTTTCCCAGATTGGCGCGATCTGTCGATATCGTGGTGCGGCTGGCGGAACGTCATCATAGGTGGATGATCCTGATGCATCGGTATCCGCACGGCATCCGCGGCGTCGCCGGCTTCGCCTACGGAATGTCGACGATGCCGTGGTCGACCTTCCTGGCGCTCAACTTCGTCGCTGCCGGCCTGTGGGCATGCACCGTCGTCTCGGCCGGCTTCGCGTTCGGCCAGGTTTCCGAGAAGCTCATGAGCGACGCCTCGTCCGGCCTCGGCGTCGTGATGCTGATCGCATTCCTCGGCCTGTCGTGGGTGCTGAGCAAGAAGCTTGAACGCGTCGCCGAGCGGAACTAACCGCGGAACGGCCCGTCCGTCAGACGTCGCCGATCCGGCGAAAGTTATGGGCACATACAATCCCGAATCGCTGGCCAAGCATGACGGCAAGAACAGCACGACCGATTACGTGGCTACAGGCCAGAAGGTCTTCGACGTGAGTGCACGCAAGCTCTGGAAAACCGGGCTGCACCTTCCTGCTCCTTGCCGCCCTCATTGCCGCAGAAAAGCGCACGATACTGGATGCTTTTATAAACCGGGAAATTGTCGGATGCCTTTACAGATTAAAAAATACCAACCAAATCAATGTGGATCTATGTTTCCTCTTATTAACACCTCAAAAAGCACCCATATCGCTTGATCAGTGTCGATATTCTTTACTATAATATTCTATTAATAGCCGTATCAAATAAAAAATCTTGTAAATCAAAATACTTATGAAAATGGCTGTTAGTAGCAAATAGAAAAGTC
>AWGX01000857.1 GCA_000495415.1 Smithella sp. ME-1
TCCCGATTTTATCGGGAGAAGCGTAAGTCGAACTATCCAATCCACGACTTGTCGGGATTGGGAACTATCCCAGGCACGAAGTGCCGTGGGGCACCATTCACTCTTCACGTTTGTTTGCTAACCCGTCTAATCCTCCAATCGTCTAAGCAGACGTATCAATGTTGACACCTCCAACATCAAAAGGTATAAGGTAACAAGTAAATTTGATGCTTTAATGTGATAAGAAAGAAAAAAACTTCATCTCTCTGGCGGAAATAACATGAAAAATGAAGAGTTCAAAAAAGGTGAAATAATAATTTATAAAGCAAAAGGCGGTCCGACAATTGACGTGCGTCTAAAAGAAGATACCGTTTGGCTTGACGCACATTTGATTGCAAAATTTTTTGACGTTGATCGAACGGTTATAGTTAAACACATAGGAAATATTTATAAAACTGGTGAGCTAGCTGAGAAATCAACCTGTGCAAAAATTGCACAGGTTGCGGCTGATGGAAAAACTCGTCAAATGAATATTTATAATCTTGATGTCATTCTATCAGTTGGTTATCGTGTAAACTCAAAACGTGCCACCAAGTTCCGTATATGGGCTACCAATGTTTTGCGTAAACATCTGGTTAATGGCTATACCATAAATGAAAAGCGGCTTAGGACACAGCAAAATAAAATTTTAGAGCTTCAGGAAACGGTTCGTTTATTGGACAATCTTGCGCTTTTGGCAGATGTGTCGGATGAAGCAAAAGGCATTGTTCAAATCATTGCCGAGTATTCGCGGGCATTAAACCTTCTTGATGATTTTGATCACCAAAGTCTCGCCTTGCCAAAAGGCACAAAGAGAACAAAATACAAACTGACATATGAAGAAGCCAGAAGCATCATTGAACAAATGAAAAAGAAATTTAAAGATTCTGCTATCGTCGGTCAGGAAAAAGACAAAAGTTTTCAGGGTTCTATCGGCGCAATTTATCAGACATTCGATGGCAAAGACGTCTATCCCACATTAGAAGATAAAGCGGCTCATTTGCTTTACTTTGTGACGAAGAATCACAGTTTTGTTGATGGCAATAAGCGCATCGCCGCCACTCTTTTTATTTGCTTTCTACAGAAGAATGACATTTTACTTGGCAAGAGCGGACACAAACGTATTGATGATAACGCACTGGTCGCGTTGACGCTGATGATCGCCGCAAGCAAGCCCTCGGAAAAAGATATTATGATAAAAGTCATCTTAAATCTAATGAGCGAGAAGAAGTAACAGGGCCCTGTCCCCCGCTGGCGCGAAGTC
>AWGX01000858.1 GCA_000495415.1 Smithella sp. ME-1
CTTAAATATGTTAAAAAATATAATCTGAATAAAGATAGTATATTAAAAAATATTATCAAAGAAATTGAATCTGGTAAGAAGATAAATAGAGTGCTTGGTTGGTCATTACTATTAGTTTTAGTATATAATGCTTTCTATTTCACATCAAAAAATCCCGGGACAATTCATCTTGGACAAAAAACTATTTTTATTGGTAGCGACGATATATTAATTTTAAATAGTATAATGATTTTATGTGTCTTATCTATCTTATGTGTTTTCTTAATTTGTAACCTGATACAGAAAAGGAAAGACGTTGCTAAAGAGCAATTTTCCAGACTGTTTAAGGAAGGGGTTAATTAACAAGATAACGTTATATCTTCTTTATGAATTAGAATGCGTTTACGCATTTAGCAAAAAAA
>AWGX01000859.1 GCA_000495415.1 Smithella sp. ME-1
GGCGAGCATCCGCTCGCCAAAAACACCCAATTACCCCGTTTTATTGAGATAATACAAAATTTGTCTCATCTCAAAAATCCTGAACCATTAATTATTGAATAGACACAAAAAATCTGACATAAAAGATTAGAACTTTTATGAAGAATCAGATATGATTTGTTGATAAAAGGAATAATCATCCGGAAAATCAATATCCAACCCAAGTGACTCAGATTGAAAAATAACCAATGGACAATTCAAATTGTTTGCGAGCTCCTGATGTTTTTGGAATGACTCACTACCGTAAGCAAAAGGGATTATCAATGGTGGGGAAACCCATAAAACATTCGTACCACTCTGGTGTCGGTCTGGGGCAATCAATACTCCGGTAGCAGGCGCTACTTCCAGCAAACGGTTCAATTCTTTTCGTGAAACGAAGGGTAAGTCTCCATGGATAACTAACATAGCCTCAACACCCTTGGATTCAAGGTGTTCTGCAGCCATTTGCACAGATCCGTTCAATCCATTGGGTTGTTTTTCGAGCAGGAATTCGAAACTATATGTGGCTGCAAAGCGGTTGAAAAAGGGATCGCTACTGACCACTAAAATTCCTTCCAACATTTGCCAGTCCGCCAGTTCCTGCAATGTATGCTCAAATAGCCTTATTACCAGTTTCCTTCGATCGACTACTGATAAGACGGGTGTTAATCTATTCTTTGCTTTATTCAGTGCTTTAATCGGAATAACAGCCCAAATCCTCATGGGTTGGATTATACCAAATGGTAGGCAAAATCCATCAGGTGAGAAGCCATCTCTTTTTGTAAGCGTGGATCCATTAACATTGTATTGGTAACGAATACTTCTATACCCATAGCTGAAATTTCAGCCTTTAAATTCTGATCTTGAGTATCAATCACAAATCCATTCAATAAGGATTTTTTTTGATAATATGCTGCGACATTGGTTGCAGAAGCTTCCTTTCCTAATAATTCTTGAAACATTTTTGCTGCAGGTCCTTTAACTGCCTTCCCACCAATAATTGGGCTGATCCCCACGACCGTTTTGTTACGTACTAAATCTAAGATGCCTGGGAGGTTGAGGATTGGATCTATACTAACAAAGGGATTGGAAGGGCAAATGATGATTAAATCTGCTTCAGTAAAAGCATGATTAACCTGAGAAGTCATCTTTGCGTTTGCTGCATCTTCCCAGCGTAATCCAATTAATTCCGGTTGCCATTTTTCTTTGACGAAATACGTTTGAAAATCAATTTCACCTGAATTGGTTATCGCGATTGTGCGATAAGGTTCATCACACATAGGTAGAATGGAATGTTTTACACCCAAAGAAGAACTAATTTTTTTAGTTACCTCTGTCAAACGAATTCCTTCACGCAACCACAAGGTTCGGGATAAATGAATTGCCAAATCA
Source organism: Smithella sp. ME-1 (assembly GCA_000495415.1). The sequence goes on from AWGX01000859.1 coordinate 1,411, forward strand.
CGATCACCCAGGCCAAACCAATCCGGATGGCCCAACAAACGCATCTGTTCCAAACAACGATGGCCTTCATCCTGCAGTCCCCAACCTGTTTCCGAGTTTGATATCCCTGCAAGAGTATAGATTACAGTATCGAGATCCGGAGATATCGATAACCCCCAAAATTCAAAATCATCTCCTGTATTAACAATAATACTGAGATGCTCAGAGTCTAAAATTTGGGCCAGTCCATTGACCATTCGTGCACCACCCACCCCACCAGCCAGAGCAACAACTTTTAATCTAGAAAAATCAGATATATTCATAAGGAATCCGGTAAGTGTAGCATCCCGGTTAATACCGTTACTGCTGGTCCACCGACTTTGACTGTCTTAATATCATCCCGTGGTCCGACCACCTCCACTTTTGCCTGGCCGGGACGGTGCATCCAATGACCCTGTTCAGCTATGAAGACTGGCTCATCCAGCAGACCATAATGCCATAAATAGGCTGCCATGCCCCCGGTGGCCGATCCGGTGAATGGATCTTCAAAAATATCAGGCGGGGGGCTGAGATGCCGTGCAAATGTCTTTCCTGCTGGGCTGATACCTCCCAGACAAAAGAAATGGGATGAAAACCAATCGCTGTTTTGGTGCAATTCCTGATAGGCTTTGCTGTTGGGGTTGAGTTTCTTAAGGACATCCAGATTTTTTACACAGACCATCAATTGCGGTGTACCTGTGCTGACTGTTTGTATGGGAACACCAGTCATCAAGTCAACCTTTGATAATCCAAATACATGCAATAACTCCTCAGGTTCATAAACCCGCAAAAAGAGAGGTTTCTTCTGGCTCATGATGATATTATTCACTTGACCGTGGTGTGACTGAACTTCTACCGGGATGGGTCCAACTTGCAATTCAAGATGGATAAGGGTGATGTCTCCAGAAAGCCTAAGGCGACCCGAATCAACCAGAGCATAGGTTGTTGCAATGGTCGGATGCCCTGCTAATGGAATTTCTCCCATAGGGGTGAAATAGCGAACACCAAAATCTGAGACCTTGGACGACCGTACGAATGAAGACTCGGATAAATTCATTTCACGGGTGATGGCAAGCATGGTCTGATCATCCAGGTCATCTGTATCAAAAAAGACCGCGCAGGGATTTCCGCCCAGTGCTTTTTCTGTAAATGCATCGACTTGCATGAATGGATATTTTCGCATTAAAAAAACCTCAACTAATCCACACAGAGATCATCTTCTTCGGGATTTTCAAATGCCGGAATGGATTCGAGTAGTTGAAGATCACCGGAATTTGTAACTTTTATTTTTTGCATGGTCGTTGTATGGGGACCACATCCACATGCTTGATAACTATATAAAATAACTTCAAATCCATCACTTACCAATTGGACATTCGTTTCCTGTAATGGATTTGCTAAAAGTCGGTAACCTTCAAGATTTTCCAAATCATATCTGGCTTCTGCCCCGGTAGCTGCAATGGCGTATCCTAAAGCCTGGTCTCCGTTAGTGATGGGGGCAAAATTATATTTAAGATCTTCCAAATCCCGGATTAGTAAATAATCACCATCTTGATACAGTAATAATCTTTGTTTTACCTTGAAAGAGCATCCGCTATCATATAGACCTTTTGATTCGGTTTCATCGGGAGGGGTTTGAAGTTGGGGGGCATAGGTACAACTGACGAATTGACTCCCGGAATTTAAGTAATCAAGGTATTGCGGAGTAGTTATCAATGTGTCACATCCCATCTTTTTGGGAATACTGTCCTGGTTACAAACAGCGTAATCATCTGTTTGCCAGAGGCAGCCAATATTTTGGAATGGTGACAAATCCTGAACCTCAACAACCGGTTGTGTACTGGCAACAATATTCTCGCTGGAATTGTTGATCCAGGGTAAAGAACAGGCAGAAGCAATTAACAATAACATTATAGGTAAAAATAATATCCGGCCCCGTTGCTTATGTAGCTTCATTTAAGATCATCCTTTGAGATTGATTGGCAAAACAAATTATTTATCCAATTAATTGTATTATAGTTTGAATTAGACAGAAATCAGCGAGAAATTTGATTTCTTATTATATGCAGATGAAAAAATGTCCTCAACCAGCTACTTCACGCTGAAATGTCAAAGTCGGTTTTTGCCAATCATTATTTTCGATGATTACATCAGCATGTTGTAAGGGATGGCAGCGTTCCAGGTAAATTTGATGGGCAGGAAAACAGCGTAGCTGGTATTTTTTGTGAATATTTTCAAGGGAATGATAATAATGGAGATCACGTTTGAATGCTCTGTCCAGGCTTACATCCTGGTCGATATCGATAAAAATACGAATATCCCAAAAAGGATCGAGTTCCTGTCGTTGCAGAAATAATCCATCTAATAATAAGATTGCATTTTCCTCAGCTGTTTCCCATTCGCTTTCAACTTTTTGATTCGTTGTATAATCAAAAATCTGTCTGCGAAATTGGTGGTTTCCATCTGGGCTGAGTGGTTCCAGGACATTGGATATAACCGAGTCAAGATTAAATGAATCGTAATAATAGCCTTCGGGTGAATATTCTCCGCGGCGATAACGGTATTTTTTGGGGTGGTGAAAACCATCAATGGAAATATTGATAATCTGGCGCCCGCTTTTCCTTAATGGGAAAATGAGTTCCTTAGCCAATTTTGATTTACCTGCGTTGTCCAATCCATCAATTGCCACGCGAATGGGATGATCTCTGGTTTTATCAACGATGTATTTTGTTAATGCTTCCAACAATTGTGATCGCAGCATTGTCTTATTTTCTCCGTTTTTTGATGAGCAGCAGGAAGAACAGAAAAGCAGTTGTAATTTGCCAGAACCAGGCATATTCTCCTGGTCCATCATTGCCAGTTTTTTCGGCAACAAGGTTGATTCGTATCAACCGATAGTCTTTGGTCACCTCCGCCAAGTTAACATCATCAATCGTCAGGGGGTGAATTCCAAACATGGGTGCAGCAAATCCACTGCCGATTAACACTTCCCGCATAATATGGTTTCGATCCGGATGATCGCTGACATCAACGGCTTGTGCTCGCCGCCACCCTTCCGTTAACCATGCTTCAATTTCTGGATTACGTATCAGGTTCTTGTACCAATCAGACTGCACTCCGAACCCCGAGGTGCAGTAAATTTCATTATTAACGGTGGAATAATTAACCGGGGTAAGGTATTTATTTCCGGTTTTGCGACCATAATGAGTAATGACCAAAAAACGGCCAAATACCTTTGGCCAAATATTGAGGAATTTACCCAATCCTAATTTCCAAAGCAGCACCATAAATTTATTAAAATATTTGAATAGATTTCTCAATAAGTCTTCATTCATATGATCTCACCTGCTCATTCAAAATATTGATTCAGTATGGGGATGACTCGTATCAGCGGTTCTTCATAAGGGTGAGCAACACGAATCGCCTGGAGAGCTGCCGTGACGTGTTCCTTTTTGCAATTGATTTCCAGTTTAATCTCAGGTGCTATCTCCAGTTTTCCTACCTCACCTTGAAACGGATTTGCTCCATCCATTGGACGCCAATGTCCGGTTACCTGAGATGTGGCAAAAACATTATCGTAATTGCCAACAATACCTGCATTTGCAGCAAATAAAGCAAGTCGTATGGCTTCTAAATATTCTTCTGGGAGGTAGACTTCAATTTTAAAATCAGTAACATTATTTAAATTCATTTATGCATTCCTGATATCCTGGGTAAAACCTGAAAAATATGAATTAATATTTAGAATTGGAGAGATTTTGAGTCGCAGGTTGAATACGATTTTTTTTTGGAAAAAGCCATTCTTTTAATGACAGGAAATTTTTAATTTTTGATGATGAATGTTGGTAGTCTTTAGGGATTGGTGTACATAGGCATTGATAAATAATTACAGGGCTTTTCCCATTTGACAGCTGACTGAACTCATACTCTCGCATGTTTGACCTCCATCTTTTAAGAATAGTATAAGGAAAAATGAATCGGGTTTCAAATATTTCTTAAGAATTTACTTTTGATCAGAAAAAACCATCAAGTAGCCAGTTATTATGAGATCCAACCAAAGTTCCGCATGTCGATGCTATTATCTTCCCTGAAAATAATCCCTTCCTGTTCCAGCAACGCTCTTTGCATAGCAGATCCAAACCCGGCACCATGCGGGCTGATCAAACCTTTGGAATTGATCACTCTTTGCCAGGGAATGCCAGAATCATTGGGTAATGAAGCCAGCGCATAACCCACCATGCGTGCCGTACATCCTGGGATCATTTTTGAAATCTGACCATAGCTGGCAACCTTTCCAGCCGGGATTTGTTTCACAATGTCAAATACCAAATCACGAAATGTAATTTTTTTACTCATCTTCAACCTTGATTTTTTTATTGGTTGTGTTCATTCTGTTTGGCAATTTTTTTCAATATTCTATTGCGCAGAAATCCGGGCAATTCATTGATGGCCAGGTTATAAGAATCTTTTACCCATTGCAATATGATTTCATCAGAAATGTCATCATTACCAAGGAAAATGGAAATCCAATGAGTGCGATTCTGATGATAGCTTGGAACAACTCCTGAATATTGTTTAATTAATTGAATTGCACTTTCAGGATCGCATTTCAAACTCACAAAAATTGGGTCAGATTGCCATGAGATATAAGCAAATGCTTTACCCAATATCTTGTAAACCATGGTGTCTGGCCCTTGAGGAAAATCCAGCCTTGATTCTGGCAGGTTAAAAAGATAACTCTTAATTGTTTCAAATTCCATTTTTTATCCTTTAACGGGTACCCAAAATTGTTGGTGACGTTTTTTCTCTTCGAGTTCCCAAAACAATTTCATTTGATTATTTTGATAGATCTCGTTTTGTTCTGTTATCTGTGAGTTGCTGACAAATAAAACGGATCGAAATTGCCAGTCACTTAATAACCAACCACGAGTGGCATTAAAAATCTCATTCTCCAACCGTGTGTTTCTGATATCTGTGATGACCCAATAGGAAATAAAAAATTGAAAAGGGTCCAGCTTTGCTTTCTCTTCTGGAGATAATGATGGAATGGAAGTGACCGGTCTGATATAAATACATCCCAAACAATTGGTTTTAAATTGATCAAGAATCGTGTAAGTAAAGGCAGTTTTTTCCTTAAATTCAGTATAATGCCATTCCAGATCGATTAAATTATCCTCTTCTTTAAAGTGATCGTCTGGCCAGGAGCTATTGCTCCAGCGACGCAGAAAATCTTTGCTTTTCATCAGAGCCTGATAGTCCATTTCAACATGTTTTGGGTGTAGAACCTCAAATTGAAATTGATTTTGATTTAGCTCTGATGGAATCGGTTCTGGGAGTAAAAATTTTTTCAATCTGTTTCCTGCCAGAAATTATTCCACAAGGGCGGTAATTCAACCGTGCAGGTTGCTCCTGCCATTAATGTGCCAGGATGTTCAACCCAAGCAAGTAATCCACGTTTATGCGTGGCAGCTTTTACAAATTCTTTTTGGATTCCATCAATATGCTCGTAATTGTTTTGAACAGTTTTTGCCGGGATATGGCATGGATTATTTTCACCATCATTAAAAAGTACCAATCCACCTTCAAAGAAAAATCGTGCCCCAACCGGTAATTGGGTGAAGTGCCGAATACCTGAAATTAACAAATTTGCAGCAAGCCAATCTGGTTTAATTATTTCAACTCCCAGAGTATCGGCAATTTGGACTAGTTCTTCCTGTGATACCAGGGAAATTTGTCTGCGATTCCGAATCACGCTGCCAAGAGGGAATTCGGGTTCCCTGGAACGCGAAAGACTCATGACTCCAGAATGACGATCACCAATTAATCCTTCATTGGTAAAAATCCCTCCTTCAATTTTATTTGATATATTTTCACCCTTTGGCGTAATCAACACAGCTTCCACTTTTCCACTTATTTTAGTCATTTTCCTTGCTCCATTTGGATGATTTCATTATGGCGATAACAATCAACCAGGTGATCATTCACCATACCAATAGCCTGCATAAACGCATACATGATTGTGGGTCCCACAAAACTCATGCCGCGTTTTTTTAAATCTTTACTGATTTGACTGGAAAGCTCTGTCTCAGCCGGGATTTCTGATAAATCATGGAAATGATTTTGGATTGGCTTTCTACCAACAAAACCCCAGATATATTCGTCAAAACTACCAAATTCATTCTGTAATTTCAAAAAAACATTGGCATTCTTGATGGTAGATTCTATTTTTCTGCGATTGCGAATAATACCAGGGTTGCGGAGCAAATTTTCCACCTGGACAGAATCAAATTTTGCTAATTGTGCAGGCTCAAATTTCATAAATGCCTCTCGATAAGCCTCTCTTTTTTTAAGAATGGTTTCCCAATTCAATCCTGCCTGGGCACCTTCCAGAATTAAGAACTCAAATAATTTTTGGTCTTCATGAACAGGCACACCCCACTCATGGTCATGATAGCTTGATGATAATTCTGATAATGCCCATGGGCAACGCGTCATTATTTTTTGCCTTTCCTGGTGAAATTAGCCTGATGTTGAGGTGAAAAGCGATTGATATGATCGATTTAGAGTTAATCCTATTTACAGGCAAGTCGGTTCAGATTGTTCGCCTTCCACAGATAATTCATCGAGAATTTTAACAAGAACTTTCTTGCGATTCTTGAGCATATCTTTAAAGTCCATATCATCGGTATGATGAATTTCGACGCTTAATTCAGACAGACAACATTGAAGTAAATCGCGTAGTGTTAATTTTTCTTCTTCTGTTAATGTTATTTGTAACATGACAACCTCCTAATCCGAAGACTCTATTCCACGGTTCAACGGGAGTTGAGCTACTTGAAGATATGCAGAGATGTTCTCAACAAAAGATCAATCATTGTTAATTATTATATAAGACATTTTGTCAGTTTTTACAAACAATTATCTGGTTCTCTTTCCAAAATAAATTTTTAATGTCGGTTAGATTTACGCTATAATGTGAGGAAATAATAACAATTGTTTTTTCGATTTCTTTTTTGAGGAATAATATGAAAATTGATGTCAAGAAATATCCATATCCCAGGAGACGTGTCATTCGGACAATTCTTAGAAATCTGATCAATTTTGCATTTACTGTTCTTGGGGATTTCGAAATTGTGGGTAAAGAAAATTTACCCAAAACAGGACCGGTATTGGTCGTCAGCAACCACTTTAGTTTTTTGGATCCTCTGGCTGTGATTAAATTACTTTCATGGCGTTTGGAATTTCTGGGTGGAACAAGGACACCCAACGCACCTGGCACGGTTGAATGGTTCCGCCATCTGTGGGGGATCATCCCGGTATTTCGCGGTTCTGTGTCCCGGGATACATTCATCATTTCTGAGACTGTCCTGGCGCAGGATGGTATTTTGGGAATATTTCCGGAGGGTGGTAGTTGGGCAAACGTTTTACGACCTGCACGACCTGGAGTCGCTTTTCTGGCTGCAGAAACTGGTGCGGCTATTTTACCGATCGGATTGGATGGTTTTGATACCTTCTTTTCAAAAATCAGACAGTTTCAGAGACCAAAAGTGACTGCAAGGGTTGGGAAACCATTTGGTCCTTATCAAATTGACTTGAAAAGCCGAACAGATCGCATGAAACTGGACGAAATTGGGCACGATATCATGCTACATATTTCCCGACTTTTGCCGCCTGAAAAGCATGGGTACTATTCAAATGATCCGATCATTCGGGAAGCTGCTAGGGGAACGGAAATTTATCCCTGGGAGAATGTGCAGGAAGTGTAGATCGATTTCAGATCAGGCGTATAAATCGACAGCCAACTGTAACCAACCATCATGGTGGGTTATACGAACTATTTTTCCGGTGACAGTTGTTGTTATTTTAGTAATAGCATGTGGGATGGAAATTGATATATCTTCACCCATATGAAAGAGGTCATCATCAAGCGTGGTGATCAAAATTCCTGAAGAACTGACGTTGATGGCCTGTGCTGGTCGTTTAACAGGGCTTAGGATATAAACCGGTCTTTTCCAGATGAGTCGAATTGCGTTGCGATTATCTCCAGGGAGGATATTGGATGCCTTCATAAGTCTCCAGTAAAATTGATTTCATAGTAGATTATAACGAAAATATCAGAAATTAAACAAAATCAACAGGTCAATCTTGTCAAGTAAATAAAAAATTCCTGTAAAATAATTTTATAGGATAATTAATCCTGAAGCACAATCGAAAAAAACTTTTCAAATCACTCATCGGTTCTCCTTTTATATTATTCTATGTTAATCGTTTGATCCACAAGATAAAAAAATGAAAAAAGAATTTGGAGATTTCCCTTCAGTCGAAAGTTTACGTCATTGGCTGTTGACCCAATCCTTTGAATTGGATCGTTGGAATAGGGGACAGGCGAAATCGGTTGGTCATCTTTTTGATGAAATTAAAAATGGGGAAAGTAGTATTCAACTCAAGCCACCATTGAGAGTGGTGAATGTCGTTCAGGTTTTGGTATCTCAAGACGGTAAGTATTTATTAGAACTGGAACAGGAATTGGATGATAAACGCACGCGCAAAAGAAACATTCCCCCCAGTGAAAAAATGAAACCGGGTGAGAATTGCCTGGATGCAGCCAGAAGATGCTTGTTAGAGGAATTACAGATTCTTGATAAAGATATTGAAATTTTATCGGAGGATTGTAAAGCAATATACCGGTATAGAAATTCAAGGTCTTACCCAGGTTTACCAACCAAATACTGTATTTATCGGGTGAAAGTCTACGTAAAAAATTTACCAGTCGAAGGGTTTTGGACTGAAGAAAAAACGAATCATGCTGATAAAGAAATTATCCGTCGATTTTATTGGGGTTGGGGTAATCTGAAAATGATAAAGGTTCCGGATTAGGATATATTGCGAATGAACATACTCCCTGGTGTAAACGCGTATTTCAATGCAATCACACATAAATATCAAGTTGAGAATCATGCTGAGATCATCAAATTGGATCAGGTGTTGGGGATTCAGTACCCTCAAATGATGACTCAACCCTGGCCACGTGCATTCAATTACCGACTTGAATTTTTTTCTGGTGAGAATCCACCTTCTCAAGTCAAGAGCAACATTCTGGCCTATTTTCAAAATAATCCTGAAGAACATGTGGTCAATATATTTTCAGAGAAATTGAATCAACTAATTCTGGCATATCGCGATCAAGGTTATCTACATGCCTGGTCCAATATCCTAATGGTTAGAAAATTGCGTTCGCGAGAAAAAAATTCCCGGCCTTCCGGTGTTGAAATCAAGTCAATCACAACGATACAGGATGTCTCGCTGGTAAATACGATTGAGCCAGACTATCCATGCAGCACCAATGGTCTTGATGACCCAGCCATCCATAATTTAATGGCATTCTATAAGGGAGAAGTGTGTGCAAAAGCTCAGGTAATCACGCCCCCTGGAAAATATGCTTATGTAGCGGATATTTTCACCCATCCGGATTTTCGCAGGAAGGGGATCAGTACCACTTTGCTGCAGGAGATGCACCAGATTGCATTAAGCGCTGGAAACAGTATGTCTGTGCTGGTACCTTCGAAGATGACCCGCGAATTTGATTTGTTTCAGAAATTTTCATATCAGACACTGATCGAAATGGCTTTACTGGTCCCTGAACTTGAACCTAGCAATTGATGGATCAAGCCTCAGAAACTTACTCCTATTTTTTCATATAAAATTCATACTATGACGGATCAAGATTTCTATCGATTACAAAATCAATGGTCGAAAATCCATTTTCGTGATATCAGCCAGGGGGATCTGGATAGAGTTTTATGGATCAATCGGCTTACCGGTATGCGAGGCGTTCGCATTTTAGAATTAGGGGCGGGTGGGGGGCAATTTTCAGTTGCAGCCTGCCAATTGAATCATAAAGTGACAGCGGTTGAAATTGAACCTGATTTCGTTGAGCATATACGCTTCCTTGCCAGACATAGGAATCCAGAAAATCTGAGGATTATCAACGCTGATTTTAATACGGTAGAACTCGAAGGTGATTTTGATTTAATCTGTTATTGGGATGGATTTGGTTTGGGAAGTGATTCAGACCAACGTCGTTTGTTGGAAAAAATGTCTTCCTGGTTGACTCCGGATGGATCAGTTTTTCTGGAGATCTTTACTCCCCGGTTTTGGGCAAGTCAGGCAACTGGCGTAAAAATTCCGATTGGTGATGCGATCAGAGAATACGGGTTTGATGCTGCAAAATGTGCAATGACCGATACCTGGTGGTTGAAAGAAAATCCTTCAATAAAAACAACCCAGACATTGCGTTGTTATTCACCTGCTGATTTAGTTCTACTTTTGGAAGGCAGTGGGCTTACTATATTGGAAAATTTTCCAGGTGGTTTTGTTGATTATAGCAGTGGCACTTACATCCCGGAAGTTCCTTTACACCAGGCGATGTCATACATAACCAGATTGGTTCATACCAAATCATTGAACAGAATTATTAAGGGTAAATAAAAATAAGATTTTGCTCTCTTTCTCCGAATTAGATATTAGTAAATGGAATTAAAACAACGAAAACCTAAAGGAGATAATTTGAACAACTGCATTTTTTGTAAAATATTCCATGGCGAAGCCCCTGCCAGTATTGTTTATGAAGATGAGATTTGCCTGGCATTTATGGATATTCAACCAGTCACACCAGGGCATGTGCTTGTAGTGCCCCGCCAACATGCCTTCGGATTGGCTGATTTACCTACAGAGATCGGTGGACATCTCTTTCAGATTGGTCAAAAAATTTCAGCTGGATTAAAACAGAGCCCAATCCGCTGTGAAGGGATCAATTTCTTTCTTGCGGACGGTGCTGTCGCATTCCAAACCGTGTTTCATGTTCACCTGCATGTCATCCCACGCTTTGCAGGCGATGGATTCCGTCTGTTGTTCGGACCAGATTACCGAAAATTACCAGAGCGATCGAAGTTGGATCGTCTGGCAAATGATCTCAAAGTTTTTTTATAAAACGAAGCATTTCAGACGGCTGGCACAGCTTTTTTAACACGCTTCCCAAAAATCACCGGCAGAAATGGAAGGACTGCAAAATTCAACAATGCCATGACAATAAATGTCATTTTAAAACTAAAAGAATCGGCA
>AWGX01000860.1 GCA_000495415.1 Smithella sp. ME-1
ATTTTCAAAGATCAGGCCTTTATACCGGGAAAGCGCGGCGAATATCCGGAAGATTTGGAAACATACGTTACAACCAAAACCGATGTGCAGATTTTTATCAGACCGGTTAAAATCAGCGATGAAGAACTTTTAAAAGATTTTTTCTATTCCCTTTCCGATAAGAGTATCGAAAGAAGATTTTTATCATCCCGCAAAGATATGCCGCACGAAAGATTGCAGAATTTCGTTGTAATTGACTACACCAAAGAAGTTGTTCTGGTAGTATTCAGAGGAGACAGGGATAATCATATGATTGTCGGTGTCGGTCAATATGGAA
>AWGX01000861.1 GCA_000495415.1 Smithella sp. ME-1
GTCACAATTCATTTATTTTGAACCTCTCTTTAAAAAAACACCTGAATTTGAGTTACCTGCCTGATTTTGCATAATTTGCAAGATTATTCATTGACAGAAACACACATAAGGAGTATTTTATCCCATTAATATTTAAACAAAAAATGATGAAACTCCATCATCTAAAAACTTGCTTCGGGGTTTGTATTTATCGTGCCCGTCAGTTGCTACTTGTAACTGAGAGGGCGGAGCTATGTTTGGTGTTGTAAAAAACAATTCACTGTTTTAGAGAAATGTGTATAGACGTATAACATTGAACATAAGTTATAGCAGATTGGATGATTGGAAGTTTAGAAGTTTGGAGGATTAGAA
>AWGX01000862.1 GCA_000495415.1 Smithella sp. ME-1
CTCTCCCCTCAAGGGAGAGGGAATTATTACTATTCCCATTCGATAGTGCTGGGCGGTTTGGAACTGATGTCGTAAACAACACGATTGATGCCGGATACTTCGTTAATAATCCGCGTCGAGACGCGGGCCAGTAACTCCTGAGGCAGGCGAGCCCAGTCCGCCGTCATGGCATCGTCGCTGGTAACAGCACGAACAGCCACAATATTTTCATAAGTGCGCTGATCTCCCATAATGCCCACGCTCTTAAGCGGCAGCAAAATGGTAAACGACTGCCACAACTTATAATACAAATTCGCAGTGCGGATTTCCTCAAGCAGAATTGTGTCGGCCTTGCGCAAAACGGACAGGTGTTGAGCCGTTACTTCGCCGATAATGCGAATAGCCAGGCCTGGACCAGGAAATGGCTGTCGCCAGACGACATCGTCGGCGAGTCCCAACTCTTTTCCCAAAAGTCTCACTTCGTCCTTGAACAGGTGTTTAAGCGGCTCGACCAGCTTCAAATTCATTTTCTTCGGCAGGCCTCCCACATTATGGTGAGATTTAATTACCGCGCTGGGTCCGCCGAAAGCCGAACGCGACTCGATCAGATCGGGATAAAGAGTACCCTGTGCTAAAAATTTAACGCCTTTAATTTTGTGAGCTTCTCTGTCAAAAACCTCAATAAAAGTGCGGCCGATGATTTTTCGTTTTCTCTCCGGATCCGTTACACCTTTCAATCTTTTCAAAAATATTTTGCCAGCCCGCGCAAACCGCAGATTGATTTTCAGATTATTTTTGAACATTTTAATAACGCGTTCGGCCTCATTAGCTCTCAGCACACCGTTATCCACAAAAACGCAGGTAAGCTGCTTGCCTATAGCGTTATTTAATAAAACAGCAGCAACAGAAGAATCAACGCCGCCCGAAAGCCCCAGAATGACTTTTTCAGAACCAACCTGCCCGCGAATTTCTTCGACAGCATGATTAATAAAAGATTTCATCGACCAGGATTTTTTGCACCGGCAGATGTCAAAAAGGAAGTTGGCCAGCATCTTCTTACCTTCTTTGGTATGAACAACTTCCGGGTGAAATTGAAGTCCATAAAAATTACGTTCTATGTTTTCGGCCGCCGCCACCTGTGTATTATCAGTAGAAGCAGTTATCATAAAACCTTCCGGTAATTTACCAATAGAGTCGCCGTGGCTCATCCAGCATTGGGTTTTTGGGGCCACACCTTTGAAAATTCCTTTTTGCTTTTTGACCAGCAACTCGGCAAAACCGTATTCGCGTTTTTTCGATCCAATAACTTGTCCACCCAGTGAATCAATCATATACTGCAAGCCATAACAAATACCGAGAACGGGAATGCCTAGTTTGAAAATTTTTTTGTCCACGCGCGGTGCGCCTTTAGAATAAATACTTGCCGGGCCGCCGGATAGAATAATTCCTTCGGGCTTTAGCGCCTTGACTGCGGCAATGGAAATATCAGGAGGTTCAATTTGACAGTAAACATGATTTTCTCTTACCCGACGGGCAATAAGCTGGTTATATTGCGAGCCGAAATCGATGATCAGAATCATGTTGTTTTCCTCTTTTCTTTTTTCATCATTTTTACAAACTGCAAAAACAAATATTCTGTGTCGCGAGGACCAGGAGCCGCTTCCGGATGATATTGCACGCTCATTGTCAGAGGCATCTGCATTCCTTCGGACGTGTTGTCATTAAGATTATGGTAGGTCTTTTTCGTTTTTTTAGCGATTGATTCGGGAACAACAACAAAACCATGATTCTGAGAGGTAATTTCGATTCTACCTGTGTCAACGTTTTTAACCGGTTGATTTATTCCGTGATGACCGAACTTTAATTTTTCCGTATAACCGCCAATCGCCTGACCGATCATCTGATGTCCAAGGCAGATTCCAAAAACCGGTACCTTTCCGATAACAGTTCGCACAGTATCTACTATATAAGGAAGAGCTGCCGGATCACCGGGACCGTTGGAAAGCAATACCCCGTCCGGCTTTAAATTCAGAATTTCATCAGCTTTTGAAGACGCGGGCAAAACAAGCACTTCACAATCGTTTTTTTCCAGAAGACGCAGAATGTTGTATTTTACTCCGCAGTCCAGAACAGCCACACGTAATTTCCTGGCAGTTTTTCTGGAAGGAAATTTATCCGTGTGAGGCGTGCTGTTTTCCCATATATACGGGTTGGAACAAGTTACCTCGCAAACAAGGTCGCGACCGACAAGGCCGGGATAAGCCCGCACTTTTGTCAGCAGCAATTTTATATCTTTGCTTTCTGTAGTTATTATTCCCTTCATCGCGCCGGAAAGTCGCAGACGACGCGTCAATGCGCGCGTGTCAATTCCTTCAATACCGATTTTCCCATAACTTTCCAGAAAGGTCTTCAGGCTTTGTTTCATTCGCCAATTACTGGGGTTAGGTTGATACTCCTTGACGATAAAACCTTCCAGATGAATGCCGGCCGATTCCATATCCTCATCATTTATTCCGTAATTACCAACAAGAGGATAAGTCATGGTAACGATCTGTCCCTTATATGAGGGATCGGTAATCACTTCCTGATAGCCGGACATGCCTGTGTTGAAGACAACTTCGCCCATCGTCTCGCCGCTGCCGGCAAAGGCATTTCCTTCAAAAACACTGCCGTCTTCCAAAACCAGCAAAGCTCTTCGTTTCTGATTCAAAAGCGGCATTAAATTTTGCCTCCCGGCAAAAAATGGCGCGAAAGAGAATGGTGTTGACTGCATACATACATTGAAATGGACATGGGATATTTCCTTATGCTTATCTCTCAAGTGCGGAGTGTCTAGCTTTTTTCCCCTGCCTAGTCAATCTTAAAGATAAGAGTCTACTCTGTTTTCGGGGCTGTTCAAAAACCAGATGCCAGGCGCGCAAAAATCGCACCGCGAGGCGTATATTTACATACGTTGAGCGGTACGGTTTGCAGCGCAATCCCGATTTTATCGGGACAG
>AWGX01000863.1 GCA_000495415.1 Smithella sp. ME-1
GTCGTGTGACCTTTAGGTTATCCCCGAACAATCCGATTAAAGCTAGTGGCGCGATCGGGGATCGCACTCTACGAGGTATGGTGTCGTTATAAAATATTAGGAATCATAATGAGTGAAGAGAGAATATACATAAAAAATGGTTCGCTGATAATCGAGGGTTTATTTAGCAGAGATTCGCAGGAAAATGGTGTTGTAATTTGTCATCCGCATTCATTGATGGGCGGTTCAATGCATAACAATGTTGTTGAGACATTGCAGGAAACTTATGCTGCTGCAAATTATTCAACCCTGAGATTTAATTTTAGAAGTGTAGGCGGAAGCACCGGTTTCTATGATGAAGGCAGAGGCGAAAAGGAAGATATTTATGCGGTCTGCGAATATTTGAAAAAAATGGGGATGACGAAATTATTTTTGGCCGGTTATTCTTTCGGTGCATGGGTTGGTTCAAAAGTTTTCGAAGAAACCTGCAATCCATTTGCTGGCAGTATTTTTGTTTCGCCGCCAGTTGATTATTTTAATTTTAACTGGGAAAATTTAAATAATAAAATTAATTTTATTATATGCGGAGATCAAGATCAGTTCTGTGCGATAAATACTTTAAAACGGATTGCACAGAAAATAAGTTCACCGCTGAAGACAATCCATGATGCAGATCATTTTTATATGGGAAAAGAAAAAGAACTTGCACTTGTTTTGCAGAAGTGTATAATTGAACATAATAATAAATAAACAAAAATATTTAAAAAAAAGCTTGATTTTAAAAAAAAACGGTGATATTTGTTAAAGCAAGCTCAAAAAACAGTAAACTTATTGGTAAATTTACTGAAACATAAAAGCGGCATCTGTTAGGATTTGTTAGTGTTAAGCTCTACAAAATTTAAGTTATACAAAAAATAAAAATAACCGCAAGAATTCTATTTTTAGAAAAAAGGAATTCAAGCGGTTTTTTAGTTTCTTACAGATTTTTATCTGATGAGAGACAAATATTTTAAAGGAGGGTTATAGCTTTGGCAGAAGGAAAGGTAAAATGGTTTAACGAGAAGAAGGGATTTGGCTTCATTGAAAACGATGAAGGGGGAGATGTTTTTGTGCATTATAGTGCGATTAGCGGAACCGGATTCAAGACTCTTTACGAAGGTCAAAAAATTCGTTTCGATATCGAGCAGGGAAATAAAGGACCCAGCGCAACAAATGTTCAGCCACTATAATATCGCCATTAATTAAGATTAACTCAAACTATTAAACCAAAAAAAATGCCCCGCATGTCGGGGCATTTTTTTTAATGAGACAAGCTGAAAGCGAGCGTAGCGATGGTTGAAGCGTAAGTCGAATTATCCCCGAAGCGAAGCGTAGTGGGATGATGGGCGAGATGCTGCAAAAGATTAAATGAATATTGCGGACGATTCTAATAAATACAAAAATAAATAGAACAATCGTCCCCTTAAAATGCCCTAGATAAGTTGCACAATATCTTGTGGCCAAAATTTTCTTGACATACAAGATATAGTCTGCTAGGTACAATCCAACTTATAATCAAAAATCCATTTCTTACGATATCCTGATAATTTTCCTAAGCTAGACCTGATGAGGTAATTAATGATGAGATGGCATATACCACTCTGAAAAGAGTGTTTAATATAGAGGAGCTACGGGTAGGCAAAGGTAGCCATAACCCAATCTGTGCAAAGAGTGCTTTTTGCTCTTTCAACACAAGGAGGTAATTATGACAAGAATAAACCTATTAGTAGCAAAAGTTGTGCTTTTAGGAATCTGTATCATGTGTATTTCTTCTGTTAGTGTATGGGCGGAGGAAATCAGAGTATCAGTGACGGCGTACACATTGAAGGAGTGTTACCATAATAAAGGTAAAACGGCTTCCGGAGAGTTAGTAAAACCCGGAATGGTAGCTGTTTCACGAGACTTGGAACGTAAAGGGCTTAAATTGGGAACTAGAATCAAGATAAGTGATATGGGAACCTTTATAGTCAAAGATAGAACAAGTCGCAGAAACCGTGGTAATGTAGATATTTATATGCATTCGTACAACAAGGCAATACAATTTGGGAGACAGAAATATACTTTGGTATTAAATCAAGTGCCGGAAAATCTTCTTAAACGATCCGACAATTCTTCATTTATGCAGTTTGATTTCAATTCTGAATATAATACGAAAGAGATTAATGCCCTTAGACGTTCTCTCCCTCTACTTGGCAAAGAAAAGTATGTCTGCATTCTAGATTAATTTAAGTAGCTTTTAAGTAAATTACCATCCAGGGATATATGCTCCTCACCCCTGGATGGTAAATTTTTTTTAAAGGCTTTTCGCGTTCACTCTTTGTTAATAAATTCCCCCGGTATGCGAGACTGTTTCGCAATTCTTCTTCACGTCATTTCGACCGCAGGGAGAAAT
>AWGX01000864.1 GCA_000495415.1 Smithella sp. ME-1
CCAATCATACAAACACCGGCGCAGCCACGATTAACATCAGCAGCCTCGGCGCAAAGGCCATTAAAAAGCTCGGCTCACTCGATTTGGAAGCCAATGACATCATCAGCGGCCAGATCGTCACAATCACCTATGACGGGACTTATTATCAACTAGAAACCGGATCCAAAAATAAATATGCGGTAGGCTCCGGGTCAGGTAATGCTATTATATTAACGCTTTCACCGGCATTGACAGCACACGTTGCCGGTATGGATATCAGCTTTAAAGCCAATCATACAAACACCGGC
>AWGX01000865.1 GCA_000495415.1 Smithella sp. ME-1
CATGTCTAATTGCCGGAGTAATAGAAGCGGTCTCAGGTGTGACCGAATCCTCCGTCTCCCCGTTTAGTATTCTTAAGCTCCGGAGTTTCTTCCCATTCCACATGAAGAACTTTCTGCACAACCATTTGCGCTAAACGTATTCCTCTTTTAATAATGAATGGTTCTTCCCCATGATTAATAACAATTAACGCAATTTCTCCTCGATAATCTGCATCAATGGTACCAGGTGAGTTAAGCAGCGTTACCCCATTTTTCAGAGCTAGTCCGCTGCGTGGCCTTATCTGAGCTTCATAACCTTCGGGTAAAGCGATGGCAATCCCTGTTGGAATCTTTTTTCTTTGACCGGGTAGGATTATTTCATCTTCAGACACAGCTGCAAATATATCCATTCCGGCAGCCTGATCAGTCATGTATTGAGGTAAGGAAATATCTTCGTTGCCCGATACTTTTTGAATATTAACTCTTATCTTTTCCATTTTATCCAACCGGAAAATATATTTCCGCCTATTTTAATCGGCAAAAAGAAATCTTTGCATAATTATCAATTTGTCAAATGACACAAAAATCTGTTTCGAAAAGGTTTCGAAAAACAAAAAGGCCAGTTCTGTATTCGTCCAACAACGAATACAGAACGAATAGTTTTGGATAATTATGAAGCGAGCCACGGGTTTAAGCCCCCC
>AWGX01000866.1 GCA_000495415.1 Smithella sp. ME-1
GCCAATGGAGTACCTGCCGGATGGAGCATTGATAAAATAAAAGGCAAACCATTCTTGAAAATGAAAAAAGAAGATAATGCGTTTTACCTTAATCTGATTTCTTCAGGTGATTCATCTTTTGGTGTACGCAAAGAATGCAAGGTGGATATTAAAAATTTCCCGATACTTTGCTGGCGTTGGAAAGTAAACAAATTACCTAAAGGTGGAGATATCCGTAAATTATCCACTGATGATCAGGCTTTGCAGCTTTATGTGGCATTCAAAGCCATCGGATTTCCGGCATTAATCAATACACCGGTAATCGGCTATATCTGGGATTGCGAAGCTCCCAAAGGATGGAGCGGTCGCAGTCAGCAGATAGGAGCTGATAAATTAAGGTATATTGTTTTAAGAAACAGAACAGACAAAACCGGCCAATGGTATACGGAACGGCGTAATTTGTACCAGGACTATAAAAGACTTTTCGGCGATATAAAAGGGGGCGAACCGCAGGGATTAACAACCGGCCTGCAGATTCACATCAACACCCATAAAACAAAAACAACGGCTGACAGTGAAATCGGCGAGATATATTTCAGCGCAGCTCCATCCGATATTGCTCTCGCTGAATCAGCAAGAGAAATAAAGCAACTTCAGGATATAAATATTTCCGCTGTAAAAGCACCGCCTCCTCCAAAAATTATTGCTGTCAAAAAACAGATTCCCGCCGATTGTCTCAATATAATTATTGAATTTAATTCCAGCTCGGCTGATGTAGGAGATAGTTATAATGACAAAATGCAGGCAGTTATCGAATACATCATTAAGAATCCAAAAGCCATACTCACAATAACCGGTCACACGGACAATACCGGTTCGAATCAATACAATCTTATTTTGTCGGAGAAACGCGCTGAGAGTGTAAAAAATTATCTGGTAAATAATTTTAATATTGACGAACAGCGTTTAACAACACAGGGAATCGGTTCCGCTGAACCTGTTGCCGATAATGATGCTGAAGAAGGCCGCAAAAATAACAGACGTGTTACTATCAACGACTGCCCTTGACCGATCATTGACAGATTGTCTTTCTTGTTTTATACTTTAAAGTAATTAATTATTCTATTAAAAATATACGTCGGGTCAGCATATGAAACATAAAATCATTTCTTTAATCTTTTTAACGTTACTTCTTTTAGCCGGTTGTAATGCCGCTATAAACATGAACGGCAAGATTCTCGGCTTTCACTCCGGACAATTCCTTTACCAGGATGGCAACCTCATCAGCAATTATCAAGCCAATATTGATTCAGTGTGGAAGGCCTGCGAAAAATCAGTGGCTGATCTAAAGGCTGTGGATGTCCAAAAGGAACGTAAGATTTCCACAGGAATAATTAAAGCCATAATTCATGACGAAAAAGTAACTATAAAAGCGGAATACCTGGAAAGAAATTTAACGTCTGTTTCCGTATTTGCAGGAATGGTCGGCAACAATATGGCCTCCCGTCTTATCCATGATAAGATAATCGGCAATTTAACAAATCAATAGCCCTTAATTTCATAGTTGAAAAATCAGGAAAGATAGCGGTCGGCATTTGTGCTCTGCCAGCTTCATTGATTGCGGCTTTTTTGTGGGATAAAGTCAATATGCGGATGCCTTTATATTTCTCTCTAACTCTGGCTCTTGCAGCGTGCCTTATGTTTATTTTCGTAAAAGAAAGTACTTGCCGGAAATGATAAAATATCACTTGGCTATTTTTTAACCAGCAGCAATCCCTTAAGATAGCGACCTTCAGGATGTCCAAGCAAAACAGGGTGATCAGGCCCTGCTTCCAACCTGGCCATAAGATCCAAATCAACGTCGGCATCGCGCGCTGCTGACAGAACAATCTTATAAAAAAGATCTTCGTCAATAAAATTGGAGCAGGAAAAAGTAGCTAAGATACCACCAGATGTCAGATGTTTGATCGCCTGAAGATTGATTTCCTTATATCCACGCGCAGCCGTGGACACGTCTTTCTTTTCTTTGGCAAATGCCGGAGGATCAAGAATGATCATGCTGAAATTATCCTGCACATTGCGCAGATAAGTAAAAACATCAGCATCTATTACCGGATGGTTTTCAGTGGAAAACCAGTTGAGATGTAAATTTTTTCTGGCGGTCATACAGGCAGGCTTGGATATATCCAGAGAAACAACCCGTTTGGCCCCTCCCTCGGCGCAATAAACGGAAAAAGCCGCTGTGTAAGAAAAACAATTCAATACCTGCGCATCTTTACTAAATGCGCTTATCTTTTCCCTGTTTACTCTCTGGTCAAGAAAAAAGCCTGTTTTTTGGCCATTTACAAAATCGACTTCAAATTTCAGACCATTTTCCATTATCTCTACAAAATTACTTTTGTTGTCTCCAAACACAACGCCATTTCTATTTTCCAGTCCTTCCAATTCGCGGGACCGGCTCTCACTTTTTTCGTAGATTTGCGTAGGCTTTAACTGGGAAATGAGCGCGC
>AWGX01000867.1 GCA_000495415.1 Smithella sp. ME-1
AAAGTCATTCTGGAGAAAGGGGAAGGTTTTGGCAAATTTCTGGTGCCAACGTTCGGTAAAAATATGGATGCCGGGCAAATGAAATAAATATTTAATGAACTCAATAATTTCATCTCCTTACACAAGGAGATTCATGATTATTCAAAAACACGTCATCCAGTGTAAATAGAATCCACTACTGGCAATTTTTCTCCTCATTCATTTTCTGTATGAATGTCAGGTTCTGTCGGACAGCAGTAATCCTTTAGCCCACCATAAATATAGAGGACTGCTTTTACATAGACATCGCTGCGGTTGTAGGCGAAAATGGCTTTGTATTTACTCTCATACTCATCAATGTTTTTCCAGGACAGATTGTGTTTGAAAAGGTAGTTTTCCACACTGAAAATCGTATCTTCGATGGAAAAAGGATCAATGTCATAATTCAGCCCGTTTGAATCGACGAAAAAAGACAGCAGGGAAGAAGGAATAAACTGCCCCCAGCCGATCGCGCCGGCATACGAACTCGTGAAATACTGGGGCGGCCGGCTTGTTTTTTCAGAGAATTTATAAAGCGATGTCAGCTCCCGGACGGCAAATTTTGAACGTCTTGTGAAAAGGTATTGAGAAACCAGAACATTAAAAGCGTAAAACTTGCCGCGCTGATGACGGTCGGCAAAATTGGTTTCAATGCCGATGATGGCGGCAATTAATTCTTTGTGGATTCCGTTTTTTGCCTCGGCCCGTTCGAAAAGGCTTCTGTGCTTTTCAATAAACAGTTTCCCCTTTTCGATTTTTGCATCCACGCCCAAACGGGCGAAATACCAGGACGCGTCGTATTTTTTGTCATGATCAATTAATTTTTCTGCGGATGTCTGGAAAAACTGGTTGATGTCGGAATGAAAGCGAAAAGTGTCATGCTGCATTTGCTCGTCAAACCAGCTTTCGGGAACACCGTTGGCAGTCAGCAGTTGTTTCAGTTCTTTGATTTTATCAGAAACAATTTCTTCGCCCGGCCTGGAGAACGTGGCGGTGTCGGGCATTATTGCGGGATCTGCAACGGTTATTTCAGAAGGAGTCTTTGAATGTGCCGGTTTTTTTTTAAAGATTTCCCGCTGAGAAGCGCAGCCCCAGAGGACGAACAACAGAACAATGATAATTGTCGAATGCAGCAGATTGATTTTGCGATTCATAACTAAAAAGATTATTTTAACCCCGGCATGCGGTAAACGGCATGCCGGGGTTGTCCGGAATGATGGTTTATCTGTTTTGTTTCTGCAAATCTCCCACACCGATGAAGGGGACGGCGCCGCTGCCTGTGACCTGGGGCAGGATGCCGTTCCATTTTTCTATCGCCTTGAGATTGGCTTCCACTTTTCTGAGTTCAATAAGATCGAGAGAAATGTTCGCCCGTTGCAGGCGCAACGATTCAGCCTCAGCTTTTGCCGCTGTCACTTTCTGTTCCGCTTCGATTTTTATCCTCTCCAGATCTCTTCTGGCTTTCAGGGCAAGCTGCTCGGCCGTCTGTTTTGATTCAATGGCCTCCATGAATATTTTGGAGAAACTGAACCCGACAATCGAAAAGGCGTCAACGGCGATATTATGCGCGAGCAGTCTGTCGGAAAGTGTTGTTCTCATGGCTTCGCTGACGGCCGGCCGCTTGGTGATGAGTTCTTCCGCCGTATATCGGGCGGTGACCGCCTTGACCACTTCCTGCACTGCGGGATCAATGATGCGTTCTTTAAAATGAACGCCGATTGTCTGGTAAACGTTGTTGGCCTTGTCCGGAATGATATGATAGTTCAGCGCCACTTCGGAGCTCACTTCCTGAAGGTCCGACGACGAGGCGGCTGCGCTAGTAATAGATTTTTGAACCTTGACATCCATGATAATAACATTCTGCATGATGGGAATTCTTATATGTAGTCCTTCCTCCATCACGTTTTTCTGAACAGCGCCGAAATTCAGCACGACTCCTCTTTCGCCTGCTCCAATCTGGACCCATGGTTTAAAAAACAAAAACAACAACAAAATTGTTGCGATAATCAGTACCGGTCGCATGGATTTGTTTTTGAGCAGATTTTCCAGCATTTCGCCTGGCGTTAAAACTCTTCCATCTCTTCCTTCCATCATGTTGTTACCTCCTTTTTCTCGGTGATCTAATTGCTTCCCGCGATGTCTGTTGCGTTTATACTCAAAAAAACAGCAGCTATAAAAAAATTATGGAAGCAGCCTGCAAGACAATTCTAGGGATGGATGCTTAAGCATGAAAGAATTTAATAGATAATTAACAACAATGTCAACTCTTTTCGGTTGAAGTATTCAACTTGCGGGAGAGTTTTGCCGGCGGAGAATTGTTCAGCCAATGTATGTTCTTGTAATCACGAAAAAAATGATATATGAAATTTTTCAACCGCTAATAGAATCAGGGGAAAGCGATGCATTTAAAGGAAGTCATATTTCATTCTCGGCAATATCCGACAAGCGATTTCTATCCTTTTAACCTGCCGCTTTTCCGAAACACCGAGCGATTGGTTTTCGACGCGCCGGTGACATTACTGGCCGGTGAAAACGGAACCGGCAAATCGACCCTGCTGGAAGGGCTTGCCGCTGCCTGCCATATTCATATCTGGCGCGGTTCGGCGATATGCAGGCCTGACCCCAACCCTTATGAAGATCAGCTTTATAAGTACCTCTCTGTCGCCTGGACGAACGGCCGCGTGCCCGGATCGTTCTTCGGATCAAAAATATTTCAGCATTTTGCCGAACTGCTTGACGAATGGGCGGCGGCGGATAAAGGTCAGCTCGACTATTTCGGCGGAAAGTCTCTGACCGCCCAGTCTCACGGGCAGTCCCTGATGTCTTTCTTCCGCAGCCGCTACCGGATCAAAGGATTGTATTTGCTGGATGAACCGGAGACGGCGCTTTCTCCCCATTCACAGATAGAACTTTTAAATATGGTGCGGGACATGAGTCTGGCCGGACACGCGCAATTTATCATGGCCACCCATTCACCGATTCTGCTGGCCTGTCCGGAAGCGATCATCTATAGTTTTGACAATATGCCGATTCGGAAGATTGAATACGAGCAAACGGATCATTACCGGTTGTATAAGAATTTTATGTTGGACAGAAGTAAATATCTGAAAACAGGAAAGGAAGAGATATGCTGACGAAACAGGAAATCATCGCGGAAGCCGGGCGCCTGAAATTTGCCGATATCGGATTTACCGATGCTCAGCCCTTTGACTCTCAAAAGGAATATTTGTTGGCGCATCAGGAGGAATACGGTTGGGCGGAGGCCATCGGTCTGGGTTTGCTCGCGGGCACCGATCCTCAAAATATTCTGCCGCAGGCGAAATCAATAATCGTATTACTGGAATCTTATTTTGAGGAATCTTATCCTTTGCATCTGGAGAGTAATTTTGGACGTTGTTATCTTGACGATGACCGCGTTACCAAAGATGGTTTGGCGCTTAGAATCAAAGCTTTCCGGAAATTTCTCCAGGCAAACGGCATTGATTCCAAGGTTCCTTTTAACCTCCCGCATCGGTTATCAGCCGCGCGTGCCGGATTGGGAACTTTTGGCAAAAACAGTCTTTTCTATGCGCGACGAGTCGCCCGCACCAGTTCTTTTGT
Organism: Smithella sp. ME-1; assembly: GCA_000495415.1. The sequence continues at coordinate 3,619 of AWGX01000867.1, forward strand.
TTTCCCCATAGCTATTGTAATTGATGTTGAATATCCTTGCGATGAATCAAGCATCGCCATCGGTTGTCCTGAATGGTGTCGAAATGCCTGTGTAGCGGCCTGTCCCACACGTGCGCTCAAAGGAGACGGGAAAATTGATCCCCGCCGCTGTATTTCTTTTTTAACATATTACGGTGACGGCCTTACTCCACTGGAGCTGCGCGAACCTATGGGCATGAGTATTTACGGATGTGATCGTTGTCAGGATGTTTGTCCACGTAATATCCCCTGGATAGCACAGGAAAAACCGAAAAATCCCCGTGTTTCAGCAAAAGCAGCGAATTTTGATCTCTCTCTCCTGCTGAGTATGGATAAATC
>AWGX01000868.1 GCA_000495415.1 Smithella sp. ME-1
CTTTCTAAATAAAAAGCTCAACATGTTTTTTTAAAAGACTACAATTGCCATAATATTGACTGCTAAAAACAATAAAAATGCTATGCCTATTCTACGTTTTTTATTTTTATCTTTAGACAAAATGTTTTGTATAGCAGCAAACTTTGAATCACCAAGTTTTTCTTTTCCCGACAATATATTTCTAGAGACGTATAAATATGAAATAAAAATTAGTATGACATAGACGGCAATAATAATTTTATAAAATACAAAGTCTTTTGTTAGGACAATTATCAAATGAAGAATTGCACCCCATAAGGCAAGATATATTCTTGTTTCAAAAAAATAATAAATAAGAAGTACTGCTCCAGTTACGTATATAAATTGTTCTAAGGTAATTTTCATTTGTTATTCTCCCAGTAAAAAACCAACTAGATTTAAAGCAATTATGAAGCCCCAAAATAAAGCATTTTTCTTATTTATTACTAAAATAGAATTCAGATCATCAAATATTGTCCCCTTCTTTCTCTCCTTATTCTTATCATCCTCTATTTGAATAAGTATTATCGCTACTATAAATGTTATCCCCGAAATGATAAGGCCCAACATCCCAGGGATATACGAATTCTTTACACCAAACAAAATAGTTGTAAAAAATATCCCAAACATAACGGCCCATAGAAAACTCTTGTTTTTTGTTTTTAAATATACATAAAAGAAAGTTAACATTACAGAGAGTGCTCCTGTAAAAGCCAATACATTTTTCATTAAGCGATCTCCTCTTTTTCGATATAGTTTTTTAAATATGCATAATATCGATTTCTTTGAAAAGGATTATAAGACAGATTTTGGAACATAGCGTTTAATATTGCTAAACAGACAACAACAATTAAAAATACTGAACCAGATGCGCCCGATGCAATTAAAAAAGGTAATATTATTCCTCTAATTAAGTAATTAATGCCAAATCTATCACCTGCGGCAGGATTCTCAAATATTGATGACAGCATTATTCCCAAAGCTAAACCGACTAAAATTGCACCAAGTAAAGTAACCCAAGCAGGAATGCCAATACCAACAACAGTACCTAAAATTAATAAAATGATTCCATATTTTGCTAACATGCCAGCAATTAGCGCTTCTATTAAATGTCCGCCACATAATCCACCACTAATCATGTAAGCAGCTGCCCCAGTATTGGGATTCGTTATAATGTATCCGCAACCTGTCCAACCATTAAGAATGATGTTTGTCTTAGATACGGTAACTTCTTTTCCTGCATTAACCGCATTTTGAATATCGGCTTTAACATTATCATCCACCTGTAATTGCGGCAGAATTGTAGTAACGTTTGATTGGTTGATCGTGTAAATTGGTATACCTTGATCATTAGCTATTTTCAATGCTTTAACTGCTGAGATTCCCTGGGCGGGATTTTCTTGTGTAGAAAACATCTGCTCCGGCACGGAATGCTCCAATGCCGAACCATTTATCCCAGCTGTTTGCATGAATTGGATGCTCTTACTACTTTCACCATCCAAAGCACCTATAACATTCAAAGACCGATCCACATCCATAGCTAACCCGCCGCCGGTTACAGACTGAGGTATGCCATATAAAAGATTCACCTTCATTGCCGATGCAAATATCGCTTCCGAAGTCCAGCGCAAAGCTTTTACGCTCATTGTATGCGCTTGTACTTCATTCATCAAATCCAGTTGTGCATAATATTGCATTGCCGTAGCAAAAAGAATATCGCCAATAATATCATCTTTTGTTAAGCCCGATGTGTCATTAGCCTGTAATTTGGTTTTTGTTGCATCCAACTTATTTTTTAACGCTTCCATCTGC
>AWGX01000869.1 GCA_000495415.1 Smithella sp. ME-1
CCAGCCAAAAGGTTGCGATTTTTGCAATAATACCGGATACAGAGGCAGAATGAGTATTCATGAACTCTTAGTCGCAACCGATGGTATCAAAAGAATGATTCAAAAGCATGAAACTGTAGAAGCCATGCGGAACCTCTCCAGAAGCGAAGGCATGACGACACTTTTACAGGACGGTATTTTAAAATCCATCAAAGGATTTACCGATTTTAAGCAGGTACGCCGCGTCTGTATCAAATAATTATATTCTGAATAGAGATTTATTCTCCCTAACAGGAGGAATTGATGCCACTTGTTAAGCTAAGTGGGATTATTATAATTTACTTGTGACCACGGAAAGTAAATAAAAAACCACAGTATTTTACAGTATTCCCTTCTCACTTTTCTCCAATCTGCCGATGATAATTTCCGGAAGTCTGCCGGAGCTTTTTCGTACCGTGTCGGCACAAAATAAAGCATGCTCCCATTGCTATCAAACACCTTCATGGCAATGAATTTAATGCGTCGCATATGATAAGGCGAGCTGACAAATATCGCGGATTTCAATCCGTAATCAGACATTATTTTTTTTGCTTCGATTATTTCCAAATGTGTATCTTCATAAAATTCCGGAGGTGCGGCAACATTCTTTTTATTCGATTTAGAAAGATACAAGTTTGATGATAAATATTTCTTCATTTCCTTATCATAAACCCTGTATACTTTATGATAGGCTGGAATAATTAAGTAATCAGCCATTCCTTTATCTATTAATTCATAAGCTTCTTTTTGACGCGCCTTAAAATCAGGCCCCAGAATAAGTATTACCGCATCCGCCTTCTTGTATTCTGAAGAATAAAGCAAAAAATTTGGAGAATATAAAATAATTCCTGTCAACAGCACTAAAAACAGGATTCCGACAAGATAATATTTACCAATTTTGATCACAAACAATATCCTTCCAATAATTATCTGTATTGAATTTTAAAAAGGAATATTCAGCAATTAATCCGTATCACCGAAATAATTCGCAGAGAATATAAATATTTCTGTTTCTTTATCTTTCCAGGCCTGCGCCGGCAATCCGGCTTTATGGCAAGTTTCCTGAAGGAATGTTTCTCTATCCCATTTATACTCAACAGCCACCTGCGGCAATAATAAACCGGCGTTGTGTCCGCGAACAATGTATAATCCGTGTTTTCCTACTTCCATTTCGTTGATATCTTTGATTTGTTTCAACGGACTCAATACCGATATTTCAAAAGTTAAATCTTTAACTTCTTCCGGTTTTAAGGAAGGAAATCGTGGATCACGAAAAGCG
>AWGX01000870.1 GCA_000495415.1 Smithella sp. ME-1
GTTAGCCAAAGACCGGAAGCGCATCCCGTAGGGGAGCGCATTAGCAAATTAATTTTACCTTACCGGTAATTACCATCCGAATAGTGGTAATTACAAGCGCATTGGTATAACTTCTGTGCAGAGAAAATGACACTATCAAAAGAGCTTGTCAATATTTTTTCTATCTAACAGTTGCAGTTCATCAATAAATTTGCTATTTTTTACTCATGATGTGCAAAGAAAATAACGTTTTTAAGGAATTTTTTTATTTTCTGACAATTTTAATCGTAAGTTTGTTTTCCACCTATTGCTATGCTTCTACTGAAATATTAAATATTCGTCACTGGGCGGCACCGGATCATACACGAATCGTTCTGGATGTTAATGATGTCCCTGCCTACAAAGTTAAAGAAAAAGAAAATCTTTTGGTTTTGAATTTCAAGGGCGCCTCAATCCACGAATCAGTACCTGCTAAAGTCATCATTAATCAACCCGGCGTCAAAGAGGTTGTCTTTCATCACACTGATGATATGGTTGAAATCGAATTCTTTCTGGATAAACATCAAAAAGTTGAAGTTTTTAAATTAAAGAAATTTCAGGATAAGCCCGACAGAGTTGTTGTAGATATTATTCTTGAACAAATAGCCAAAGAAGAAAAGATAACTGAACCTTTGCAATCCCCCAAAAAGAAAAAAATAATCGTTATTGATCCGGGACATGGTGGTGAAGATCCGGGCGCAATAGGCAAAAAGGGAACTTATGAAAAAAATATTGTGCTGTCCATTTGCCGCGAAATCAAGAAAGCAATCAACAGACTCCCCGGTTACAGGGCAGTCCTGACTCGTGACGGCGATTATTACGTTTCGTTTAAAAAACGCTTACAAAAAGCAAAAGACCTGAATGCGAGCCTGTTTATCAGTGTACACGCGGACGCGGCCAGAAACCGCATTGCTAAAGGCAGCTCCGTGTATTGCTTATCTACCGGCGCTGCCAGTAATGAAGCCGCAAAACTGCTGGCCAAAAATGAAAATTTATCGGACATCCTGGGTGGTGTGACTGACAGTGAAGGCAATAACGAATCCAATCAAATTATAATGAATATGTTTCAAACCAATACAATCAATCTGTCAAAAATTTACGCCGGTATCCTAATGAAATACCTCGATACGGTTAATTACCTTAAATATAATAGCGTTCAGGAAGCACCTTTTCGCGTATTGAAATTGCCGGATATTCCGGCGGTACTTGTCGAAACAGCGTTCATATCCAATCCCGATGAGGAAAAATTGCTTAAAAAAAGTGGTTTCCAGAAGACGCTGGCGACAGCTGTAGCATCATCAGTAGCAGAATACTTATCAGGTACGGCTGGCACCACTAAAAGCGATGAAGAGACAACGACTTATTATAAGGTAAAAAAAGGCGATACACTTTTTTCACTGGCAAGATGTTTTAACACCAAAGTTGCCGTACTTTTAAAACTCAACGACATGAAACTGGAAGACCCGCTTTTCATAGATCAAAAAATTATTGTACCTGCAAACAAAGATGAGGATAATGAAAAGATAAATATTGCAGCATCGGACAAAAAGGACAAGTCTTACGGACGAAAAAAGGCCTTTAGAATTTATACGGTAAAAAAGGGAGATACTCTATTTCTTCTGGCGAAAGATAATTCGACAACGGTGCAAGAATTACTCAAGTTAAACAATATGAAAAGCACTGATTCGTTGTTATACGGGCAAAAGATAAAGCTACCTAAAAAATCAGGAAATATTTGATGAAATGCGTAAAAAAATATTCGGATTAAAAGCCATCATATTAACTTCCTGCTTATTTCATACATTAATTATATCGGCCAATGCTGCCGGATTTGTTTTTAATTGGCAACCCTTTGCCGCAGACATCAATTTAGCACTGGATAATCCGGATAAGGAAGCTTTAATAAAAAAAATTTATGTCGCCGATATAAGCACGGCCATTTCTGAAGATTTCAGAGATATATTTCCATCATCTGCCGGTCAAGATGGTCTTCCAGAGCAATACTCAAAGAAAAAGTTCTTACCGGACAATATCAAATTCACTTTTTACCAAATTAGCGAATTTATACCGGATAGATTCGAAAAGTATACTAACAGCGATGATCAGCAATTATCAAAAATGATCAATGCCATGTCATCCCTGATTTATGGTGATTCAAAAACCACATCATTGGGAACAATTGGCAAAATAATTGAACCTCAGGTAAATTTCTATTTCGAATTTTAAAAGTGTTTTTCACCAAATCATGGATAATAGTATCAGTCCGGCACACCCTTGTAAACTTTTTTGATTTGATAATCTGCAACAGCGCGACTGATAGCCGGAAGCCAACGGTTACCCAACTCCAGTAATCGCGAAAGGCGTCCGGGAATGATAAAATAACGATTACGCATGATACCGGTGAAAACTTCATCGGCTGTCTGTTCAATAGATAAAACGGTGGCGGTTTGCGCCATGGCACGATTCTCTGCCGTACGGTATGTATTCAAATCATCCACCATAGGCGAGTCGAATTCCGGAGGACAAACCAGTTGGATTTTAATATTTAATGGTTTGAGTTCGCAACGCAAAGTGTCCGAAAGACCGACAACCGCGAATTTTGAAGAGCAGTATGCGGTATACCCGAAGCAACCAAATCTCCCGCCCAGGGAAGCGATATTAACGATTTTACCTCCACCCTGCTTCTTAAAAAACGGCATAACCGCCTGACTGCAATTAAGTGTACCGAAATAATTAATGTCCATGATTTCACGGAAAGCTTCAATCGGCAGTTTTTCAAAATAACCTTCTTTTAAAATACCTGCTGAATTAATCAATATGTCTATTCTGCCCATAGTGCTGATAATATTTTTAAATGTTTTCTCCGTTGCAGGAAAATCAGCCACATCGCAGTTGAATATCGCCACTTTGCTGCCATCTTTACAGGATTTCAAGAGCTCATCCTTAGCTGCCGCAAGTTTTTGCTTATTTCGGGCAACAAGTGCAACACTTGCGCCTTTTTTAATAAAACGTTGTGCCAAGGCCTTCCCCAGTCCACTCGAACCACCGGTAATTACAACAACCCTGTTTTCAGACATATCATCTCTCCATTATAAAAATTTTTTATTTTGTTTTCACCTCTCAAACATTAACTTGCCTGTTGGTTTTCATTTAGCTACAGGCGACCGGATAGATTTCCTCAATTTTTTTAACTTACAGCAATTTTAACACATGTCTTTATTTCCCGCGCGCCTGCGCCTGCTTAATCGCATTCGCCATCCCCAGTTCGTACATCAGCTTTCTTCCTACTACTTCTGTAGGCGCAAAACGCCGCACGAAATCAATCTCCGCGTCAGTCGGTCTTTCAGTTTCGGTTACGTTATCAGCAACCATTAAATCCCAGGGAACATCCTTACGCACACTATCGATAGTTATTCCATGATGTACCTGAGCAAGATACATTTCTTTGGTTTTTTCATGGAAGCGGAAGATACCCTTGGCAGTTAAAAGCATGGTAGGACCGGAACCGGGCGGGAAAAGTCCCAATTTGTCGCGGTTGTCGCCACCTTCAAGGTAGCCCGGCGAGGTTAAGTAATCAAGTTTGTTAACAAACTCGCCACCGCGCATCGTCAGGATAGTACGTTTGGCATAGGAAAGAAAATCCGGCGCACCTCCCGCACCCGGCAGACGCACCTGGGGATTATAATAATCTCCCACAACTGTCGTATTGACATTGCCGAATTTATCGATTTGCGCCACTCCCAAAAAGCAGACATCTACAAAACCGCGATAAGTCATGGTAAAGGCGGAAAATAAATCTGTGGCGTAGGAAAAACCTCGGCAGGCATTGGCATCCGCTATATGATTGGGAGGAACCAGCGGCTGAAAATCAATGATACCGGATTCCATCATTAAAGTAGCCCCGGGAGCATGGAGCGCTTTGGCCATGGCACCCGCGGTTGTCGGCAGCCCAACTCCCAGAATGATATTCTCACCGTCATGGATTTCCCGTGCGGCAGTTATTATCAACAGTTCATCAAGTGTATATTTTTTAGCCATTGAGCAACCCCCTCTCTTCCAGAATCTTTTCCATTTCTTCCAGAGTTATACCCATTGTTCTTTCCAGATCATTGTTATCCCATGAAGATGTATAAGCAGCGCCATAATTGGCCGGCGCCGAAAAATAAGACTTGGCTCTGATGGCATCCAGCTTGCCGGCTCCGTAGGAAGTAATATAGTGATCAATATATGCCTGACGGTTAGGACAGCCGTAAACCCATTCGTCCATCCAGGCTTTAAGGCTTTCACCTTTCATATCCATCAAGAAAAACAGCGCGTACATCGTGCGGTCAAGATTGTAATATCCCAGAACTTCAGTGGGATGTGCTCCCCAGGGAACTTCGACAACCGCATCCACTC
>AWGX01000871.1 GCA_000495415.1 Smithella sp. ME-1
TATAATATAATCGATATCATCAGGATCACAATTCGTATCAACGATAGAAACAATCGGTATTCTTAACTTTTTTGCTTCATTAACAGTTATATGTTCACGGCTGGGATCAACGATAAAAACAGCTGCGGGAATGGATTTCATATTTCTGATCCCGCCTAAAACATTTTCCAGTTTTTCCTTTTCCTTCTGCAATTTTGTTATTTCTTTTTTCGGAAAAGCTTTAATTGATTCATCATTGAACATATTAGTCAATGTTTTTAAACGATCAATACTCTTTTTAATCGTGGCGAAATTCGTTAACATTCCTCCCAGCCAGCGCTGATTTACA
>AWGX01000872.1 GCA_000495415.1 Smithella sp. ME-1
ATCAGCTTCGCTGTAAGGTATATCCAGCGCCCGTCCCACATCGCGGACAACGGCCTTGGCCTGCATTTTACCGAAGGTGATGATTTGGGATACCTTATCCTTGCCGTATTTTTCAGTCACGTATTTAATAATTTCATCCCTGCCCTCCTGACAAAAATCGATATCAATATCGGGCATTGTAATACGGTCGGGATTAAGAAAGCGTTCAAAAAATAAATTATAGCGTATGGGATCAATGTTAGTGATTCTGATTGCGTAAGCCACAAGACTGCCCGGAGCTGAGCCGCGTCCAGGACCTACGGGAATGTTATTATGTTTGGCATGCTTGACGAAATCGGAAACAATCAGAAAGTAACCGGCAAATCCCATCTTTTTAATTATTTCCAGTTCTTCGCTGAGTCGTTTTTCATATTTATCTTTGATTGCTTTTTCATTTCCCTGATGGTCTTTTAATATCAGCGGAAAAAGTTTTTCCAGACCTTCTTTTGCCTTTCTTTCCAGATAATCATTGAGGGATTCTTCCTGATTCTTAACTTCGAATTTAGGCAGATAAAATTTGCCGAATTCCAGAGAGAGATTACATTTCTCTGCTATATTAACCGTGTTGGACAACGCTTCCGGTGTTAAGGAAAAAAGTTGATGCATTTCTTCCGGAGAGCGGAAATAAAATTGATCCGTGCTTAAGCTCATTCTATCAGTGTCTTTGATTGTTTTGCCGGTCTGGATGCATAACAAAACATCATGCGCTTCGGCATGTTCGCGTTCCAGGTAATGACAGTCGTTGGTTGCCAAGAGGGGGATAGAGAGTTCATTACTGATTTCGATTAATCCGGCATTGGCGATTTTCTGTTCGGCTATTCCATTCTCCATCAGTTCCAGATAAAAATTGCCTTCGCCGAAAATATCCTGATATTGAAGAGCGGCCTTTTTTGCACCTTCGATATTGCCCTGCGTGATCAGTTCGGCAATTTCGCCTTGCAGGCAGGCGCTGGAAGCGATAAGCCCCTCATGACATTCCTTCAGCAGATCTTTGTCTACGCGTGGTCTGTAATAAAAACCATTTAAATAACTGGTTGTGGTGAGCTTCATCAGGTTTTTATAACCCTGCATGTTTTTAACCAGCACGATTAAATGTTTCGAGGTTTCACCGGCAGTCCTGTCTGTAAGTTTATTGGGCGCAACATACAATTCACATCCGATTATTGGTTTAATGCCGTGTTTATAAGCCTGCTGATAAAAATCGATGGCTCCGAACATATTGCCATGATCGGTAATAGCTATTGCCGGCATCTTATATTCACGAGCTTTTTTGAAAAGGTCTTCCAGACGGATCATTCCGTCAAGCAGGCTGTATTGTGTATGTAAATGAAGGTGTACAAAATCAGAGTGTTTCATATTCCATTCCTAAAGGAATTTTCGCCATACTGGCGAAAATTCTCGGCAATGAAAGGTCATTTTTATTATGCGCTCTCCTTACAGGAATGCGCACCCGATTAAAGTGTTATCTTTGTTGATACAGCCTGTCCCGCGCACGCGGGGGAGCCTCCTTCTTGCCGCCTCGATATCATCTTTG
>AWGX01000873.1 GCA_000495415.1 Smithella sp. ME-1
TCCCGATTTTATCGGGAGAAGCGCAAGGCGAACTATCCTGGGAGCGAAGCGACGTATGGATCAGACGCTCGCCTTACCTTACCTAATATTGCGATTGACATACAGGATTGTTCTTTTTATACTTTTCAACCATCCGGACTGATTTGCAGCCAACCTGAAAATCAGGAGTAAAATATGGAACAGAATAAAGTAGGCGGACTTGCCGCGGCAGGCTAATATTTTAAGGAACAAGATTTTCTTGACATAAAAAATCATGCTTCATATAGTTTTCACGTTCCGCAAAGATATCTTATGAAATAAAGCATTTCAGGAGGTACACCCATGGATTTGAACAAGAGATTTCCGCAGAAAAGAGTCATCATTACCGGTGCCGGCAGCGGCATAGGCAGGGCGTTGGCGCATGAATTCGCGAAAAAGCAATGGAATATTGTCATCGCCGAGATTAACGACAGCCGGGCAAAAGAAACAGCCGATCAGGTAAAAAACCTCGGTGGCAAGGCAATTATCGTGCATTGTGACGTTACAAAACCCGCTGACGTTGATAAAACTATAGAAACTGCAATAAAAGAATTAGGCGGACTGGATATAATGATAAACAATGCCGGCGTTTCGGCAGGCGGATATATGGAGAAAATATCGCTGGAGGACTGGAACTGGATTCTCGATATTAACCTGAAAAGTGTTATATATGGGTGCCGCGCTGTAATACCTTTATTTAAGAAACAACAGTCGGGATATATAATCAACGTAGCATCCTACGCCGGTATGGCCTGTCTGCCGGAGATGTGCAGTTATAATGTGGCAAAAGCGGGAGTGATTGCGATTTCCGAAACACTCAGAACGGAACTTTCGCCATTGGGCATAGGAGTATCCGTGGTATGTCCTTCCTTCATTAAAACAAATCTGATGGATCAGTTTCGTTCCCCTGAAGCAAGACAGCGTAATTTAGCCCAGGGATTTTTTAACAAATCAATCATGTCGGTGGAAGCCGTGGCGCGGTGCATAATAAGATCGGTTTCACGCAACAAGATGTATATACTTCCTCAGATTGACGCAAAATATATGTGGTGGTCAAAACGCCATACCCCGCGGTTATATTTAAAAGCGTCAGCTTTCATTTATAAGAAAGGGTTAGTGGAAAAATTTCTCGGCGTAAAATCCGGTGATTCCGCTATTTAATAATATTTCGCTGACCACTTGCTGGTATTGTGCCGGACCGTAAAACCGACACAAATATATGATTGGTGCTTTCTGCCATTTTAAACGGCTACAATATCCTTAGATATTTTTTACTTGACAAAAAAGTATATGTATGAGTTTTTGTATAATGAACGTTCAATATAAATTGAGGTTCAAAATAAAAATTGTTGAAGTGCTTTATTAGTATTTCGGGAAGGGGAGTTTTATGAGGCGTAAGGTTGTAGGGCTTCTGTGCATGGGGCTCGTTGTGTTTTTTATGGGGTCCCTGTTTCAGGAAGCATGGGGAGCTGATAACATTAAGAAAATTAGAAATGGTAAAACCGTATATGTTCTTAAAATGGGTACGCTGGCTCCTGATGGAGTAGGCTGGGCTGCTTTA
>AWGX01000874.1 GCA_000495415.1 Smithella sp. ME-1
AGGTTATACGGAAGATCCGGAAGTTGATTGAGGTCAAGATATTCTCTCTCTTCGTTTTGTATTATTTTGCCGTTTTCTTTAAACCAGATTCCTTTTGCGCCGCGAAGAGATTCTTTTTTATCGAGTCTTCTGACCAGTTCGAGAAAGCTTTTTTCTCCTTCATTCATAACTATTATATCGATGTTGTTGTTGGATAGTGTTTCTTCCGGCAATATAGTGGGCTGTATACCGCCCCATACTACAGGAACAAGGGAATTGGCTTTGATAAATTTTGATATCTCCAGAGAATATTTGATCTGACTGCCTGTTATTGATGTCAGTCCCGCGCACAGTGGTTTTTTTTTCAGTTCCTGGAGTAATTGCTCCTTCCAGCCGGGTAGCCTTGAATCTATCAGAACTGTTTCAAATTCATTCGCTACAAGCGTTGCCGCGGCAAGGATTGCGACCGGCACACACAGGTGTGATCTTGTTTCGTCCCATTCTCCTATTCGTGGTTGTATGAGTATGACTTTGGCCATTTTTTATTATAAATAAAGATGAATATTTCTTTTCATTGAGTCACGGATATTCCGGATGAAATATTTCAGCATGTAATCCGAATAAACAAAATTCGAAACTATGTCGCATTCCACCCAGCAGCCCCGACAGTTTTTAACCTGTTTCCTCATAGAATCAGCTTTTTCGGAATGCCATATTTCAGAAAATGATTTCTCCTTAATATTGCCCATGGGTTCCGAAAATATTGTACAGGGCATTATGTCTCCATTAGGCAAAAGCCTGAGATAAAGGAATCCTGCCAAACACGGCAAATTTACTATTCCCGGTTCTTTTAATATTCTTTTTCTTTCACCTTCCCGGAGAAACTTTTCGACCAGATGCCATATGTAATTTATATTCGAAAAGTCTTTGGATTTCTGATCTGCCTCCATGATTTTTTCTATTTTTTCATAAAGTTGTTTTTTTTCATCTTCCGTGAAATGTGAAGCAAGCTTTAGCTCCGGTTGTTTTTTTCTTTTAGAAAGTATATCGCTTTCATGAGGAGTGACTGCGACATAAACCTTATGCTCGACCCCCATTTTTTTTGCCAGTTGGTTTACGGATTCTATTTCATCTGCGTTTTCTCTTATAATTGCCTGATTGATGCCGATATTTACCGGTACTGTTTTCTTCAGGGCGGTGAGCATCTCCAGTGTTTCTATTGCTTTGTTGGCCATCCCCGGAACACCTCTTGTCTGATCGTGAGTTTCGCTTACGGCATCCAGCGATACCTGAATACTCAACTTCATGTTTTTGCCTTGAAAAGATTTTACAAAATCTTTTATCTTATCCGTGAATGTTCCGTTTGTTGTAATATAAAATAATTTCGGTTTTGCCTTTTCCCAAATCTGATGAACTATTTGAGTAAAATCATCTTTCAGAAAAGGTTCTCCACCGGTAAATCTGATTAAATCCAGTGAATGGAGATTCTTATCGCCAAATGCATTTCCTATTTGAGTGGAAGTAAGTTCCTGGTTAATGTCTTTCAGGGAGTTGTCCATCGTCGACAAACCGCACATGGAGCAACCGGCGTTACACCTCCAGGTAACACTGTAAGCCAGCACTTTCGGCTCAATTGGTTTGTTGGCAAGTCTGTTAATTCTCGCCTGATAAATTGTTAACAAACCGCCGGCAATATTTTTCTTCTCTAAATTCATTTTTAATATCTTTTCAGTTTTACGTTAATCAGGACTTTTAACATTTCCAGAATTGTTTTTACGAAGTTTTTAGGTGACAACGATGTCGATTTTCCATAAATCCTTGGATATGAAGAAATAGGAATAGTAGCTATCTTATGGCCTAATTTATGAAGCTTTATTATTATTTCGGCGGGCGCAAACGAACCTTCACAAATAATATTTATATTATTCAAAGCGCTTCTTTTTATTATTCTCAACGCAGCTCCCATATCCTTGAATTTTGTTCCGAATAGTAATCTTATGGAAAAATTGTAGCAAAAAGAAATGACTTTCCTAATGTTGCTGTTGGCATTGTGTTCTCTCAAACCAATGAGCATGTCATACTCAGGCAACAGGGGTATCATTTTTTTAAAATCGTAAACGTCATACTGATTATCACCATCCGTAAAGCAGACATATTCAAATTTGTTAGCGTTTAAAAAACCGTCTTTTAATGCAACTCCGTAGCCAAGATTTTTTTTATGGTGAATCACTTTTACTTTTTCATATTTTTCAGATAGTTCTTCACACACCTTACCTGTATCATCAGGGCTTCCGTCATTAATTATGCATATTTCATAATCCTGAGCTATTTCGGAAAACAGGTTTACAGCTTTTTCCACAACTATTGCTATATTATTTTCATCATAATAAGCAGGGCAAAAGAAAGAATATTTATTTTTCTTTACGATATTATTAGAAACCAATATTGCTCCTCACAAGCTTTGTCTGGAAAAAGCATTTCTAAATAGTAACCCTGTAACCTTTGATACAGCTTTAGCATAAATCAATAATTCAGCAAGGCTATGTCTGGAAAAAATATGCTTTAGGATAAAATCAGGCCGCAGATAAAAATCACGGTAAGCTTTATAATAGTATTGTTTGACCGCATCACCGGATACGGTATCCAGCTTTAGGATAGGCTCAGCGAGATTGTAAAGATCCCAGTTCTGATGCAGAAGCAGATTTTTTGTGGAAAATTCTTTATACATAGCTGTTCCCGGATAAGGTGTTGCGATATTAAAAATAGCAAATGGAATTCGTATTGTTTTGGCATAATTAATAGTTTTTTCCATGCTGGTTATTGTTTCTCCGGGATTACCTAACATAAAAGCTCCACGGACATTGATTTTTGCCGCCTTGGTCCAATCAATGGCCTTTTGAAAATGATCTAAAATAATTTCCTTGTTGATTTTTTTTAAAATATTCTCATCGATAGTTTCAAAGCCATACATAATTTGATGGCATCCGGCCTTTTTCATCAGTAAAAGTAATTCCGGTGTCACGCTGTCTACCCGGGCAAAACAAGACCATGTAACCTTTATTTCTCTGGCAAGAATTAACTGACATAAGTCGGCAACATTTTTTTTGTTGGCGGTAAAGGTATCGTCATAGAAGGATATTTCCCTGATGCCGTAATTTTTCTGAAGGTGTTCAATGTGCTCAATAATTCTCACGGGGGACATAAATCTTATTTGAGAACCGAACATACCAGAAAAACAGAAGGTACATTTACCAGGGCAGCCTCTGGTGGTTATCATTCCGATAGATGGATCCTGCCTGGCTGCGCCTAAAGCGGAATGATATAGATGCATTGGTAATTTATGATAAGCGGGGAGGGGCAAGGTGTTCAAATCTACATATGTTTCGGCATCGGGATTGACAACAAATTCGTTGTTAGACGTTCTCCATGTCAGGTTAGGAATAAGATTATAGGGAGTTCCCTTGGCTAACTCTGCAATCGCAATTTCACCTTCGTTGCGGACAACCATGTCGCAGATTTTATCACCGACAAGCTCTTTGTGAAATACGGTGGGATGAGTACCGCCCATTATTATTTTGATGTTGGGAAAAGTTTCACGAACCTTCTTCGCAATAATTATAGCACAGGAGATTTCCGGAGTGGTTGCTGTAATGCCGACAAAATCAGTAGCAGGATTAATCATGGAAATAATTTCCGGAATCTTCAGTTGCAGGGCAGCTGCATCTATTATTTGCGAAGTGTGTCCTTGTCCGTCCCATATTGCTGATAAAAGCGCTATACCCAATGGAGGATTTTCGGAATTAATTATCCTCCATACATTATCGGCGGCAATTTTCCTCGGTGGATTAATAAAAACAAAGTTCATTGATTTAGTTAATAAGTAACCTGTGGTTATTTTAATGTTTATGTTTTTAATTGTTTTTTCTGAGCGATAAGAATTAGCGACTGCCCTACAGGAGGTTTGATTATTTTTTCAATAAGACCTAATAAAGGCACCAGCTTATCAAATATTTTCGTCTGGTTTTCAGGCAGCTCTTTGTTTTTAAAAATTTTGCCGTTGATAAACCAGCCGAATAAACCAAGGAAATTTAAGTAATAAAAATTGACTATATCCAGATTTTGACCTTCGATAAGCATCTTTAATTGTTTTTTGTTGTATCGCCGGTAATGTCCAAATGAAATATCCATTGAGCCATGAAGTGTATTCAATGCCGGTACAAGAATTATTAGTCTTCCAGACGGTTGTAAAAGTGAAATCATGTTTTCAACAGCTTTCCGGTCGTTTTCCAGATGTTCGAGAATATTGAGGCAAATGATAGTGTCATACATAGTTGCAGCTAAAGGAGATGAGTTAATATTCTGAATATCCGCTTGGAAAACGTTGAAGTTTGATTGATCACGGAATGAATACTTGGCATTTAAATAATCAATATAGCTTTGATCGATATCAATAAGAGTCAATTTGTTTCTTAAAATAATGAAATCGGTAATATTCCCGATTCCCGCGCCAACTTCCAGGATATTGTTACCGATAAAATTTTTAATATTATTGTATATCCAGTGGTTATAGTTATAGCGTTCGGATAATAGCAGCAAAGAATGCTTTACTTTATCTTTGTCAGGTATTGTTTCTTTGATGTTAGATTCTCCTTCCAAATGATTCGTGTTGACATTATACTCATATAAGAATGCAATGCAATTCTCGATTTTTCAGGTAACTTTTATGTGGCTCAGTGAAACTGACGATAATTAAGGTTTCATCTATGTTTTAAAATATTACTTTACAAGAAAAACTGCAAATATTAGATTGAAACAACTTTATTCTTTGTGGTGCAGTTGTAATGCGGGACGTGTAATTCAATCAAAAATTTTTAAAAGATTGATCAAAGAGATTATGGCATTACGGGAATTATCATCTAATAAGCACGAATTATCCGAATCAACATCCCTTAAAATATTTTTTCAATTCTTCAACAGATGGAATGGTTTTGATTTATTAGTGGCACTAATCTGTGTGGCGAGTTTCTGCTGTAGCTGGATTGAATCTATTGTCAATTATGACAATCTGCATTGGGGCAGTGCTTATCTTAGCGCATTGGATTTAAAAAGAGGGGCCATACCGCATTCCCAGGCGCTCGTTTTCTATGGATTTTTCCAGACATGGTTTCATAGCATTGCGTTAACCGTGTTCGGGGAAAAGTTGATGAGTGTGGGAATTATGACAGGACTATTTTATTCCCTGACATTATTTCTGTCCTACCGGGTTTTTCTCCGGTTTATGCCTAAGCACTTAAGCTTTATCGCGGTACTGTTCATTTTCCTGATTCATCCTTATATTTTTTATCCGGCACCTAATTATTTCATGTACACATTTCAGCTGCTGGCGCTGATTTTTTTCTTAAAATATTCCGAAAATAGATTTTACGGTTTTTGGGCAGGATTTTTTATTAGCATGTCACTGCTTTCCCGGTATTCTTCTTTTATTGCTATTTTACCTCCATTTATAATTCTACTGGGTTGGGAATTCTTTACCATTCAGGGTACGAAAAAACGCATCATCGAAAAAACGGCGATAGTGAGTTCCGGATTAATTATTCCTTTAATAGTCTTTGCCGTATACCTGGCAATGAATTCCGCTTTAGGTAATTTCTTTTATCAGATGGGGATAACATCTAAAATATGGGGAAAAGTCGACAGTGCCGGAACCTATCTAAATTTTTTAGCTTCCATATTTCAGATAAATGAGAGTTACGCATCTGATCTTCGGGGAAAACTCTTTACATTAATATTGATAGTCTGTTTATTCATAATTCTCCGTGAAGGTATTAAAAAAATATTCAATAACCCGGCGAAATCAGCATATGCCAATCACAATATTGCCGCAGTATGCCTGGTGACGGTATTTGGATATTTGAATTCACTGCATATCTATGAAACATTCCGGCTGGTCAACGGCGCTTCTTTAGGGGTAGGTGTAGCAGTTTTTGTTTTTTATAATATATTTACTGAAACTATAAAACCGGTAAAGTATTTGATTGTCTTTTCTGCTGTCCTGCTTTGTCTATATTTATCAACTACCGTTTTTTTTAGTAAAACAACTTCATCGTATTATCCATGGAAACAGGACGTATTATTCCATAACGGAGTGACCAATAAAAATATTGCAATATTCAAAGGCAAACTTTTAACTAAAGAGTATAATGATTTTTATCAGGAAGTATTTGACACCATCGCGCCTTACAGGAAGTCTTGTTATATTATTAATTACACATCAGATGTGGTCGCTTTTTTGATTAATGATTTGCCTCGAATACAGATCGCGCCAATATACTTCAAATGGTTGGATGATGTTTCCAAACAGGCGGAAATCGTAGACCGGAATCAGGCTGTCATCCTTTCCTACAAAGCCTTAGACCTGCCAAATTATAAGATAATTTTTAATAAAAAATGGCCCGCTGAAATACCATGGATGGAGAGCGATTATTTGTTTATCTATGCGCCCAAACAATGTTCTAATGATATGGAGGTATCGTCCGGATACTTTGATTTGCGTAACCATTGATACATATCCTGCTTGATAGAGGGATTGGCACCCCTGTATTTCAGAATAAATATTTCTTTGACACGTAAAACCATTATTCATATACTTTCACTGTGAAAAATGAGGTCATTATTCAAGAAAAAGTAAAAGAGAATAGCCGTCGCGAAAAAAAACGCGACTGCATTATGATCCTTCTTGTGCTTATTGTTACGGCTCTTGTGTTTTCCAGTAGCCTGAAGCTTGATTGGACCAACTGGGACGATGATTTGTTAATCTACGAAAACCAATTGGTGAAAGAAGGAACAATCCAAGATATTTTCACAAAACCTGCCGACTATAACACCTATAATCCACTGGTGATTGTTTCTTTTGCGTTGGAATGGAAGCTGGCAAAGGATAAGCCTTTTCTTTATCACCTGGATAACTTGTTGTTGCACCTGCTTTGTACTGTTTTGGTCTTGCTTTTCTTCCGCGGAATGGGGCTATCTATCTTTTGGAGCGGCTTTGCAGCCGTTCTTTTCGGCATTCATCCCCTGCGGGTAGAGTCAGTGGCATGGGTCACCGAGCGCAAGGATCTTCTTTACGGATTCTTTTATCTGGCCGCTTTGCTAGCCTATGTTCGTTATATTGTTTCAGGGAAAAATATACAACTACTGCTTGTCTTTATTTATTTTATGTTTTCTCTTTTTTCCAAGGTGCAGGCTGTAACACTGCCTTTAATAATGGTTTTGCTGGATTGGTATTTAAAACGAAAGATCGATTGGAAAGCTATCATGGAAAAGGCAGTCTTCTTTGCGGTTTCTCTGATAATTGGTCTTTTGGGTAGCACATTTTTTATGAAAAATGTTTACATTACAACCAACAGCAATGCAATTGTAAATGCGTTCAACTTTCCGGAGCAGATTATCCTGGGTGGATATGCTTACACCGTATACATATTGAAGTCAGTTTTCCCATATTCTATTTCAGCACTGTATCCCATACCAACTGCACTTCATTGGGAACACTGGACAGGAGCGGCAATAGCAGTGGTAATATTTATCAGTGCTCTGGCCGTGTGGCGAAAATATCGTTTTGTAACTTTCGGTCTGTTGTTTTTTACCTTTAATATTTTTTTACTGCTTATGCCGTTTTTGGCGAACGAATCCGCATTCCTTAATGATCATTATACTTATGTTGCCTATGGGGGTCTGTTTTTCGTTATTGCCATGAGCCTGCAACAATTATCGGAAACGACACAGCTCCGGTTTATGGCAACCGGATTTGCTGTTCTCCTGCTTATCGTTTTTTGCGCATTAACGGTAAAATATATTCCTGTATGGAAAAATAGCGAGACTCTATGGACTGACGTAATCGAAAAATATCCCCGTAAAATAGCGGTCGCCTATCTCAACAGGGGGCATTATTTTTATAAAAACAACCAGTCCGGTAAAGCTCTTGACGATTTCAATACAGCCATTGAGGTAGATCCGGAGTATCCGCTGGCGTATCTCGATCGCAGCTCCGTCTATTTAGACAGAAACGATATCGAAAAAGTATTGCAGGATTACAATCGTTATCTCAGTTTCCTTCCTCCTTTTTATATTAAAGGTAATGCTCCCCATCCACTTGTATCAGACGTACTGGGCAACAGGGGAGTGATTTATTCCAGAAAGGGACTATACGATGAAGCTTTAGCTGACTTTGATCTTGCCATCAGACTAAAACCGCTCAATCCCATCAACTATATGAACAGGGCTTATGCTTATTACAATCTTGGTCGCATTGCCGAAGCAAAACAGGATGTGCTGACTGTGCGGGAAATGGGTGCTACTATAGATCCCGCATTTGAGAAATTACTGAAGTTACGCTAATTGTAATAGAGATCATACTGTTGAGAGATACCACTTTTCTTCCTTAGTAGATTTCACTATTGAATTGACATACCATAGCGATTCACCTAGACTTCTTTTCCGAGAGAAGAATCTTATCAGAAAATCAAACAGG
>AWGX01000875.1 GCA_000495415.1 Smithella sp. ME-1
GGATCACGCATGGACAAGCGAACACCCGATTCCTGAAAAACCCATGCGTTAACCGTATCGAGCAGACGGATAGATGTATCAAGGTTGTCTCTGCCAGGCCTGCAACTGAAATCAATGTCCTCGGAAAACCGATAGCCGTCATAATAACAGTGCCGCAGGCACGTCCCGCCCTTGAAGACCCAGCCGTGCTTTTTCGCGCCTGAATGAGTTAATCCCGACAGCAGCCAGAGGATGACATAGTCCTTTTCAGCCTGATCAAAACGGAGACCTTCCTTTTCGGCTACATGATGCAGTTGGGCCGTCGTAATCATGGTTTTATCTCCGCGTTTATCAGAAGGCCCCATCTTCGATTGTATTTACCGTGCTTAGGCATGGTCGGATCAAGGGGAGAAAAACCGGGGGCACGGGGTATCGCAGTTCGCAAGGCTTCAACGTCTCCCAGTCCCAAAGTCTCCATCATGAACCCCAGACGTTTGCCAACAGCGGAGTTACCGATTTTGGCGGCGTATTTTCTCAGCTTCTTCTCGTCCAGCGCTTTCCAGGACGAGGCAACTGCCTTAGCGATTTCACTCACGCCGCCGACGTACTGCGGAAGATCCAGTCCGTCGATGATTGTCTTCTCGCGGTCGGTTATGCTGAAGGGATTCTCGTCTATCCAGTCCTTCACGATACCGAAAAACTTTTCCGGTCTCAGCGATACGATCTTGTAGGTCACGCCCAGCACATCTCCCGGTTGCCGGCGCACCGGGTGATCGGTAGCCACAAAGACCGTACGGGGAAGCTGTTCCGTCATGCCGTGGTGGTTGAGCGCCGACCAGTATGAAATCACTGCCGGAGATACGAGTTCCATGGCAATCACAAACTCATGCAACTGTGGCGAACGGTCTTCGCCGGAAGAAAGCGGAACAACGGCAAACCGCCCTCTGCGGATGCGTCGTATCCAGCCCTTACGTTGAAGCCGCTCCAGAAATTGAGGTGTAGGATCATCCTTTGTGTGCCCCAATGCCTCTCGCGCAAAGGCAAGTGTAAAGGTCGGGTGCGTCCCCGCCTTGGCAAGAAACACAGCCTCCCTCTTTCCCAACTGGCCCTTTGTTATATTATGTATGTCATTCATAGTCTGCACAGCCTATCTATGTCACGTATAATATAACATTTTATAGATAAGTCAAGATATTTTCCGTGACGCTGTAGTGGATTGTGTGACTAATGAAGTGCAAGGGGCACGAAAAAGCCGAAGGCGGTTCCATACCTTTGTTGGATTTTACTGGATCACCTTCTGGTGGAGGCGGCAGTAGCTTTTCTATTTCCTGTGCTAACGTTGCTCTGTCAATAACGGGATTGCAGCCACCGCAGTATTTAAGGCCGAGCAATTTCAATTCTAAGCCACAGCCGCATGTTTGCTGTTGCTACCGGTTAATTCATTATAAGAATGAATTTTTTTCAATTCGGTCTTAAGACTATTTGTTTCCTCTTCCAAATCATAATCATTTTGCAGGCCAAGCCAAAATTGCGGACTGTTTCCGAAATATTTGGCAAGCCTCAAAGCAGTGTCGGCAGTAATTCTTCTTTTGCCCTTAATAATTTCCGAAACTCGTGTTTGGGGAATCTTAATTTCCCTGGACAAGCGATAAGCGGTTATATTTAACGGCATTAGAAACTCTTTATCAAGAATTTCACCGGGATGAATGTTGGGTAGTTTTTTCATAAATATCTCCTTTAATGATAATCGATTATTTCAACATTATGCGCATTTCCATTTATCCATTCGAAACAAATACGCCATTGATCGTTTATTCTTATGCTGTATTGTCCTTTTCTTTTTCCCTTCAAAAGTTCAAGACGATTCGAAGGAGGTATTTTCAAATCATTCAATGAAAATGAATTATTTAACATTCTCAGCTTTCGGCGCGCTATCTCCTGTATCTGAGGTGGATATTTTCTTGATATTTCTCCATTCCATATAAGATTTGTCTCTTTTGATTTGAAGGATAAAATCATGCTGGTATAGTATCGATACTCGATAGTAATGTCAAGCGGTATTATTTGAATGAATTAAGTTTTTATGTCCCTTGAATTGTCACCAGTTTTCCTCATTCTTGTTGTTTGATTTTAGACTAAAATAGCTTAGTCTTTAATCCCGGCGATTTCTTTAGCCAGCTTCTTCTTGTATTCGAGGTTGCCCTGACGGGAGATCATAATCCGCTGAGCCTGCGGTGAACCAGCGCCGTGCATGGATTCCGTGCGATAACCAACAGCGGCCGTGCCCAAGGTGATATTTTCCACCAGCCTTAAAATGCGGCAACGGTTCTCAGTGGATACCGAAGCAATTCCTTTAAAGTATTTTTCAACTATTTTGCCTATTTCCGGATGACGCAAATCCTTTTCCGAAGCCATGGTGACCATTAATCCGCCCGCGATATCTTCTGCCAGCCTGGCGATTTCGTAAGGGAATCTGGTCACGTTTTGTTTGCAGACATTGGCCAGCAGCAAATCAATCAGGTAGGTTCCGGATGCGGTTTTATGCCCCTGCGCGGAACAGGCAATACCGCAGGAGAAAAGCGTTTCGTTCAGATGGATCATTTCAATCAGTTTATCTTTGATATGAGATGCTTTGGAAGCGCCGTTGTATTCGGCAGCCAGAGCCGCCGCTCCGATAAGTACGTCACCTACACCAACCTTGCAGCCGCCATAGCTCTGGCGGTGATAGCCGGCAAAGCGTTCCACCAGAGCGCCGCTAAAGTCATATTCTCCGCACATAAACACATTTTCCCAGGGGACAAACAGATTATCGAAAACCATAAGCGCTTCGTGGCCGCCAAACTGATGGTTGCCTACATCTATTTCTCCACCTTCGAGTTTTCGCGTGTCGCAGGACTGCCTGCCGTAAATGTAAGAAATGCCTTCCGCGTCGGCAGGCGCGGCGAAAGAAACGGCGTAATCGGCGTCATCTTTGGTCATAGCGATAGTCGGCATAACTAAAATCCAGTGCGAATTAATGGCTCCCGTCTGATGGGCTTTGGCACCCCGTACTACAATGCCATCCTTTCTTTTTTCTACAACGCGCGTGTAAAGGTCCGGGTCCGCCTGTTTGCTCGGCGGCAGGCTGCGGTCGCCTTTAGGGTCGGTCATGGCGCCATCCACAGTGAAATCATTTTCCTGCATCATTTTTAGAAATTTGATAAATCGCTCATGATAATGAGTGCCTAGTTTCTTATCCATTTCAAAAGTGACGCTGTCCACGGCATTTATAGCATCCATACCGACGCACCTTTGGAAACAGGAAGCAGTTTTCTGTCCCATCAGTCGTTGCATTTTTACTTTTTTGATCAGGTCTTCAGTGCTTTGGTGCAAATGGCAAAAACGGTTTATTTTTTCTCCGGTCATGTGGGATTTCGCAGTCATCAGCTCTTCGTGCTGTGGATCCTGAGCTAAAGCATAGGTCATCTTTACGGAATTCATAGATGGTCTGATTATCGGATGGTCCACCGGATTTTTCACCAATTCACCCAGCAGGTACACTTTCAGATTCATTTTACGCAGGCTTTCTTCATATTGGTCGGCGGTTTTTAATGTCATTGCTCTATGCTCCTTCAATATTGCTATTTTGCTGCACGATTAATCGACATCATTTTTTATAAATATTCAATATTTTTAATATTATACCACAAATACTAACCGCTATTATTCCCTTGACATATAAAGATGTACTTTTTATACTTCTTCGCCATGGGGATAGTATTATATCAGATAAATTAGCACAGGGGGGAAAAATGGCGCAAATTAAGGAAAGACGCAAGTTTAATTTTGTTTTATTGGTAGTGTTAGTAATTGTTATTATTGCCGGAATTTTTTATCAATTTTTCTTGAAATTTTAATCGGGCGCAACGGGTAAGCATCAGAAACATTTTTTAAATGTCCGAAGGATTAGACAAGTTACAGTGTGCTTGTAATCCCAGCTCCGATACTGGATATAGAATTTGGTAACGGATGAAGTTGCTATAACGGATAGATTTTGAATCCCTGGTTGTAAGTGGTTTGATGGAGTCGAGGACAGTTTGTAAATCCAGTTCCCAATTTCGGAATGTCGTAAGATTTTCTTACAGGACAAAAAGTTGTAGTGTATCTGCAATAACAGGTTGATTATTTTGTAAAATACCAAATGAAATCCATATGTTGCATCCAGTACAATTTTATTTATCTTGATAAGACAGGATTGTTAATAAATACATTGTTAAAAGAAGAAAGGAAGAAAACTATATGCCTATCATGACATGGACTAAAGATGAAACCGTAGCAATTATAACTTTGAGCAATGGTGAAAACAGGCAAAATCTTGAATTTGCCCAAACCTTAAAAGCGATGCTGGATGAAATAATTGCCGATAAATCAGTAACAGCCTTAATCATTACCTCCAGCGATGAGAAGAATTTTTCTCAGGGCGTGGATGTTAACTGGATCATGGAAAAGATGCAGAAAAATGAACATCAGCCGGTCAGGGATTTTATCAATGGTATGGACGATGTGTTTAAAACGCTCCTTCTTTATCCGGTGCCGGTAATTGCGGCGATTAACGGCCACGCTTTCGGTAATGGTTCGATATTATCCTGTGCCTGTGATTTTCGTTTCATGCGGTCAGATCGTGGATTCTTTTGCTTTCCGGAAGTAAATATAGGCATTCCTTTTAGATGGGGTATGAACGCTTTTATGAAAAAAGCTATTCCTTTGCACATATTATCACAAATGGAGTTTACCGGAAATCGTTACACCGCGCCGGAACTGGAAAAGCTTAATATTATTGTAAAAGCCTGTGCCAACCAGGAAGATCTTATGGCATCGGCCGTAGCTTATGCCAAAACTTTACAGAAAAAACGGGGAATTTTCGGCAAAATAAAAGAAAGACTGTATAGTGATATTGTTAAAGTATTAGATGATGATCATATGCCGCCATCTACAAATATCAATGTTCTGGTGGTTGCCGATTGATATAACATAATTATTTGAAATTTTAGCAGGTGGAAAATGAAAACAGCCATAACGGAAATGTTCGGAATCAAATATCCCATTATATGCGGTGCCATGATGTGGCTTTGCAAACCAAATCTCTGCGCAGCCGTATCCAACGCGGGAGGGATGGGAAACCTGACGGCCGGAAATTATTCCACGGAAGAAGACCTACGTGAAGCCATCAAACAGACAAGAAAACTGACAGATAAACCTTTTATGGTGAATGTAACTATTCTGCCTTCCGTGCATATCACAGCGGAACATCACAAGATGTATCTGAAAGTATGTGCAGAAGAAAAAGTCGCCGGTCTGGAAATATCCGGCACGCCGCTGGACAAGGCTGTGGGCAAAGAATTCATGGACGTTCTCAAAAAAGCCGGTGTGAAATTATTCCACAAGGTCGGATCGGTGCGCCACGCCGTGCATGCCGAGAAGGCAGGTTATGACGGAATTTATGCCGCGGGAATCGAAGAAGGCGGGCATCCGTTAAATGACGACGTCACGACAATGATACTGACACCACGTATTGCCGAAACGGTAAAAATTCCGGTTGTTACTGTTGGAGGTATTGCCGATGGCCGCACTTTAGCGGCGGCGCTCGCTTTGGGAGCTCAGGGAGTCATGATGGCAACCCGTTTTGTTGCCACACAGGAATGTGAGGTGCACGATAATATTAAACAGGAACTTATCCGGCGCCAGGAATATGAAACAGCACTTATCTGCAAAACAATTGGTTTACAGGGCAGGGCGATAAGAAATAAACTTGTTGAAGAAGTTTTGGCGGTGGAAGAAAAAGGTGGCGGTCTGGAAAAACTTATTCCGTTGATTGCCGGAGATAAAATAAAAGCGGCATGGGAATCCGGTAATGTCGATACCGCGCCCATGATGATGGGACAATCAGTCGGGCTGGTCAGGGATATTCCCACATGTAAAGATCTTATCGAAAGAATTATAGCAGAGGCTAAAACAAATATTGAATGTGTAACGAACATGTTTAAAGATTAAAAATAAAAACAGTTACGAAATTTTTCTCAAGCAATTGTTACTCATTTAAAATACAAAAAATAACTGCCTGACCCTTTCCTTGTCTTATTGTAAATCTTACGTTAAAATAAAATGAAAGAAACTTACTTGATAATACAGAGTTTTTGTCATTGACAAAAAAAGCATAATTTCTTATAGTTATGCCGCAAAAGTATAGAATTTTATATTAAACAAATTTTCTTTACCAATCAGCAACGTCTCTTTTAGTGAGGCAACTGCATCAAATGATGAAATTACCTGCAAAATGTGGAATTGTAATGGGAATAGATTTGCTGACATACGATAATCGGCAAATTATTTGAGCTAGTCTGAAATAACAACGCGGGGAGATCATGAATTTTAAAAAATCAGATCCGATGAGCAGTGGTTCCGAAACTCGGAGAGATTCTTTGCTTTCAAATGCTGACCAGGATCGGAATGAATCCGGCACTTTTGCTGTGGGTATGGAAAAATCCCTAACGCAAGACGTACAATCCAAACTCTGTCTGGAATTAGCGGCCTTTCGATCTCTTCTCGAAAAGCTCGCAGACGTTCCTCAGGGGAATTCCGCGTGGACATGGGATCACGAAACCAGAACGTTTCTCCTTCAGGCGCCGAATCAAGTCATTGAGCAATACATTAATATCCTGACCCGAGAGATGGGTGAAGCTCTTTGCTTACGCGTGAAAAAAGCCAAAATTGTCGTCGATCTGTGGCCATGGAAAATTAATAAAGATAAAGCGAGTTTAAGAATAGGGTTCAATGAAGGCTACAACCCAATCGAGCTTCGTGGATTTACAGGTCTGGAAAGTCTGGTAAATCTTCATTTTGTGTCTTATCCCAATGATTCACAACAAGAGAAAGACGCTCTGGTCAGATTCAAATTAATGTGTAGGAGGATCGACGCGATTTTTGAAAAAAATTGCGAATGGATGTGGGAGACTTACTGGAGGATGAAAGGACTGGTTTTTGCAATAGTTCGGAAATATACTTGGGAGAAAAAATCTTCTCTTATTGAGAAAGAGATTGAACAATTCAACAACTCTCCTGAAGCCCCAAAAGCAGGATTAATGGCCGATCTTCGTACCTATACGCATGGAACCTCTGTAAATGTGAGAATAGCATTGGAAGGTTTATCGAATGAACCAAAGCTCTATCCGCAACTCCTGCCTGTATTTGACGCACATTTTTCCGGCTAAGTGGATGAAGCAGTATAAATCTGTTCATTGGAGAGAGCAAGACGAACAAAAGAGAGTAACTCTTTTGATGGAAAGAGTTGACTGTTTCTGATACAAGCGTTTCCCCATACATATTTCCGGAAGGATATATTCATGCAATGTATGATTTTATTGTAGTCGGTGCAGGTTTTTTTGGAGCTGTTTTTGCCTATGAAGCAAAGAAAGCCGGCAAAAAAGTTTTGGTAATCGAAAAACGTGATCATATCGGCGGCAATTGTTATTCCTATGATCATCCAAAAACTAATATCAACATTCATAAATACGGACCTCATATTTTTCACACATCTTCCGAAAATATCTGGACATATATAAACTCTTTCGCCGATTTTAATGATTACCGGCATCGTGTGCTCACGACTGCCGGAGGAAAGGTTTATTCGCTGCCGATTAATCTGGCAACAATCAATAAATTTTATAATCTTACTTTAACACCGGACGAAGCCAAAGAGTTCTTAAAATCAAAAATACCTGCAATTCCTTTTCCTAAAAATCTGGAAGAAAAGGCAATAAGTCTTATCGGCAGGGAACTTTACGAAACGTTTATAAAAGGGTACACAATAAAACAATGGAATTGTGATCCAAAAGAACTTCCCGCAGAAGTTATCACAAGGCTTCCGGTAAGAACAACTTACAATGACGTATATTATGACGACAATTATCAAGGCATGCCCGTCGGCGGATATACGCCTATTTTTGAAAAATTGTTAAAGGATGTACCGGTCGAGCTGAAAACGGACTTTTTTGAGAAAAAAGATTACTGGAAATCAGTTGCCAAGACCCTTGTTTATACAGGTCCCATAGATTGTTATTTCAATTATTGTTATGGAAACCTGAGGTGGAGGTCTTGCCGGTTTGAAATCGAAGAAATGCAGTTGGATGATTATCAGGGCGTCAGCATTATGAACTATGCCGATAGGGAAGTACCTTTCACGCGTATTGTTGAATCAAAACATTTTTATCGTGAAAGAGCAGATTTAACGCGGGGCACGGTCATTGTCCGGGAATATCCTTGCGATGATCCGGCAGAGCCTTATTATCCGGTGAATCTGAAAACTGATCAGGAAATGCTGACCGGATATCAAAAGTTATTTAGTCAGGAAATTAATGTTATATTCGGGGGTAGACTGGCTGAATATAAATACTATAATATGGATCAGGTAATCTTTAGAGCTTTGGAACAGGCAGAAAAATTATTAAAGTAGTGTACTTCGAAACATAAAGATAATTGATGGTGCGGACTCATCATAAAAAAGATTAATCATATTTAAGATTTTATGAAGCTGATATTTTTTTAGTGGGAGGATATTATGAAACCGGAATCCATACCGCAATCATTAACTCAAATGAGGTCGTTTTTTGCCGCGGGAAAAACAAGGGATGTCGATTTTCGTATTGCTCAGCTGAAAAAGCTCAAGGAAGGCATACGTAAATACGAACCGGAAATCATGGCCTCTCTTTATGACGATATGCGTAAGCCGCCTTTTGAAGCCTATGCCAGTGAAATCGGAATTCTCTACACGGAAATTGATCATGTCATACGTAACCTTCGCTCCTGGTCGCACCCCCGGCGTGTGGCGACACCTATCATTCATTTTATGTCCCGAAGCCGCGTTTATCATGACCCTTACGGCGTTGTTTTGATTATCAGCCCCTGGAATTACCCGTTCCAGTTGACTGTTGCACCGTTAATCGGTGCCATTGCCGCGGGTAATTGCGTGCTCATCAAACCTTCCGAATTTTCATCATCCACATCAGCAACGATTGAGAAGATGATAACGGAACTGTTCGATTCCGATTATGTTACGGTTTTTCAGGGCGAAGCCGAGGCGACAAAAAAACTTCTCGAGGAAAAATTTGATTATATCTTTTTTACCGGAAGCACGGCTGTCGGACGTGTTGTCATGACAGCGGCAGCCCGCTACCTTACACCGGTTACACTGGAACTGGGAGGAAAAAGCCCCGCTATTGTTGATGAGGATGCCAACCTTAATTATGGAATAAAAAGAATTGCCTGGGGAAAATTTTTCAATGCCGGACAGACATGCATTGCTCCTGATTACGTCCTGGTACACCGGAAAATAAAAGATACCTTTATAGAAAAAATAATAGGAACGCTACATACGTTTTATGGCGAAAATCCAATGATGAGTCCGGATTATGCCAGAATCATCAACGAGCGGCATTTTAACCGTCTTCTGCAACTCATGAAAAGCGGGTGGGTTATATATGGCGGCAATAACCAGAGAAAAGATCTATATATAGCGCCGACAATCATCGATCAGGTTTCTCCCGGCGATCCCGTGATGCAGGAAGAAATATTCGGGCCTATTCTGCCCCTGATTGAATACAGCGATATTGACGAGGCCATTGCTTTTGTGAATCAACGGCCGCGCCCTTTGGCACTTTATTGTTTCTCTGAAAACAAAAATATTCAAAAGAAAATTCTTCGGGAAACATCTGCCGGCGGAGGTTGTATTAACGACACTATTTCTCACATAGGCAGCCAGGAACTTCCCTTCGGCGGTATTGGGGAAAGCGGCATGGGCAGCTATCACGGTAAAGCCAGCTTCGATACGTTCACTCATCGGCGCAGTATTTTGTTTCGTTCAAATTTACTGGATATACCATTGCGTTATCCGCCTTACCGTGACAGAGTTTCGCTGTTGCAGTTATTATTTAGGATTATAAAATAGAAATTTTTAAAATATAAAAAAGGCGCGAAGAAAAAAATATTTATAGAGGTGTTCTATGACAGAAAAAACAATCATTCAATTAGGAAAGATGGTTAAACCGTTCACTCTTCAGGATCAATTCGGACAGAACTTTGTCCTTCCCAAGATGAAAAATAGGCGCATTTTGCTGTCTTTTCATCCCCTCGCATGGACCCCTGTCTGTACTTTGCAGATGCAATCCCTGGAAAAAAACAAAACAATATTCGATAAGCTCAACACGATTGCTGTGGGTTTGAGTGTGGATAGCGTTCCCTCTAAATCGGCGTGGGCCAAAGCAATAAAGATAAAAAATACAAAACTTCTGGCAGATTTCTGGCCTCACGGAAATGTCGCCAAAAGCCTCGGATTATTTCGGGAACAAGACGGTATTTCACAACGGGCAAACGTAATTATCGATGAGGCGGGGAAAGTTTGTTTTGTAAAAGTATATCCTATTGCTCAACTTCCTGACATTAAGGAGATTATTGCTTTTATAAAAAATTTGTAATTCCATTACTTTGGAAGAAAATAATCGACAATGTTTATATAATGGTTGGTAAATTCCGACGATTGAAGATTTATCATGTTATTATGGTTCGTATTTTGTTGACATGAATGATGCTTCTTAATATACTCCCGCCCGCAAAATAATAATCCTAGTACAGATCATGCTCTAGCCTTAGAGGCTGTGTCGCAATTAGAATAGATGTCATTCCGAG
>AWGX01000876.1 GCA_000495415.1 Smithella sp. ME-1
CCCGCCATACGGATTCCATCAATTTTTTCTGGAGATAATCCCATTTCTGTGGCAATGGCCCTGGCAATGTCCGTGGCCCGAACCTGATGGCCGGCAGTGTAGGGATCTCTCATCTCTATTGCGGCTACCATAACCTGCATAGTGACTCCGAAAGCTTTCCTGAGGCTTTCCAGCGTTTGTAGAAGTTTCTCTTCCGCCTTCCGGCGGGCGGTGACATCTCTGGATACGCCGTGTATCCTGTCCAAAATACCTTGATCGTTCCGAAGTCCGCTCATGATAGTTTCAATCCAGCGGGTTGATCCGTCTTTATGATAATATTCTAATTCAAGGATCACATTCCTTTGGTTATCTCGTTGCTCTTGTTCTTGGAGAGCAAGTTCTTTAGCCATGGTTTCCAAAGCAATATTTAATGAATCGGGCGTAAGTTGCTGATCAATGGTTTGACTCATTCGTTCTTCCTGTGTGAATCCAAGCACGGTCTGTACTGAAGGTGTGACGTAGATTGTCCGCAAATTCATGTCCAAAAGCCACACAATGTCAGTCATTTTTTCAGTAATAATCCTATATTTTTTTTCGCTCTCTTTTAGTTTTTCCTCTGCCTTCTTACTTTCAGTCGCATCATGGACATTCATAATAAAACCGGCCACATCCGGATTATCCAAAAGATTTTTTCCTAATCCCTCAAGATAACGTTCCGTACCATCTTTGTGAATCATGCGAAATCCATTAGGAATAGCTGTATCATTTGATGAAATGGCTTTGCTGTAATCACTGACAGCGCGTTCTAGATCATCCGGATGAATGAATGTGAATCCGCTCTTACCGATTAGTTCCTCCGGTGTATATCCGGAAAAACGCTCCATAGAGCGACTGCAATATTTTATGTCTCCGTTTTTATCCGTAATAATAATGATATCTGAAGAATTTTCCGTAATTTCCTTAAAGTATTTTTCACTTTGTAGTAGTTTTTGTTCCGCTGCTTTTCGCTCGGTAATATC
>AWGX01000877.1 GCA_000495415.1 Smithella sp. ME-1
CAAAAAACAAAAAGGGTGTCTATCCTGCGGATCAACGAAAAATATCAAAAACCGGAAATATTGTTCGATCAAATGCCGCCAGAATCTCCGGCAGAAACTCAACATGAGAAACGGATTGTTGCAGGCCTTAAACACCCGTTACGCGGCTTTTTATTTTTCCGATAGAAAAATTGTTCTGGATATTGTTCCTCACGGAATCAAAGAAATTTTCCGTTATGAAAGTAAACGCACAATGGGGAATAATCCGGCTACTGATTTCGGGATTATGGCCAATACATTGGGAAACGCATGG
>AWGX01000878.1 GCA_000495415.1 Smithella sp. ME-1
ATCTTCCAATCCTCCAATCATCTATTCTTGTCACCGGTGGGACCGGCTATATCGGAAGCCACACGGTAGTTGCCCTCATTGCCGCAGGCTATAACCCGATTATTGTAGATAACCTGTCCAATAGTAAAGCTTCCGTTTTAAAGCGCATAGAGAAGATTACGGGAAAGCTTCCACTTTTTTATAAAATCGATCTGCGAAACACCGCAGCACTAAATAAAGTGTTTCAGAGACATTCAATAACTTCGGTAATTCATTTTGCCGGATTCAAAGCTGTCGGCGAATCAGTTACCCAACCGCTGAAATATTACGAGAACAACATACAAAGCACCATTTCGCTTTGCAAAGTTATGCATATGCACAGCGTGAAAAAAATAATCTTCAGCTCATCAGCATCTGTTTATGGAGAAGCATGCGTCGTTCCTATTAAAGAGAACTCTTTGCCGGTGCCTGCCAGTCCTTATGCCTGCACTAAACTCATGATTGAGCAAATTCTTATAGACATTTATCTTGCCGATCCGGTCTGGCGGATTGCTCTGCTTAGATACTTCAATCCTGTCGGCGCACATGAGAGCGGTTTGATGGGGGAGGACCCACAGGGAATTCCCAACAATCTGATGCCCTATATCACTCAGGTTGCTGTTGGCCGTCACAAAAAAGTAAATATTTTCGGCAACGACTATACGACATCCGACGGCACAGGTGTGCGGGACTATATTCACGTGATGGATCTGGCAGAAGGGCATCTATCCGCCCTGAAAAAGATAGAAACAGCCACTTTCAAAACACCGCAGATAATCAATCTGGGTACCGGAAAAGGCTACAGCGTTATGGAGATACTTCGCGCTTTTGAGAAAGCATCGGGGAAGGTGATACCCTATCGCATCACCGAACGCCGTCCCGGCGATATTGCTGCATGCTATGCCGATACAAAGCGCGCAAAAAAAATTCTGGGATGGAAAGCCAAACGCAATCTTGCCGATATGTGCGCCGCCGCCTGGCGCTGGCAATTACTTAACCCCTCCGGCTATCCCTAGAGGATCAGAGGATTAGAAGGTTGGAGGATCAGAGGATTAGAAGCTGCCAAACATCTAAACCGTTTAATCATCTAAAAAGGTACTTAATTGTTTAATCTTCCTGGATTCCGGCCAGGA
>AWGX01000879.1 GCA_000495415.1 Smithella sp. ME-1
GAGGCTTAACATTCAGAAAGGCGCTGACTTCTTCAATTGTGCGTACATCCGGTGTATTTATTTCCTCCAGAGAACGCCAATCGTCCTCATATATTTCTTTTCTTTCCGGACAGGCTATTTCGGCCTTTTCCAGATTGGCGGCGTACGAGCATTTTTCGCAAAAAACCATCGCATCTTCACCGGATTCGGCCATCACCATGAACTCATGCGAAT
>AWGX01000880.1 GCA_000495415.1 Smithella sp. ME-1
ATGCCGGGGGAGCAGTCCCTACAATTTCTATGGCTGCAAATACAATTACATAGATTCATTCTTTCAGTTATCTGACTGAAAATCGATAACTTATCGAAGAAACTGATAATTATTACTAAAATCACACCATACTGTCAATGTATTAGTATGCTTTTTGTTTTGCCGGCAGTTAACTTCTCTGGAAATGCCAAAAGATTAACTTGGAATACATAATCAATTTATATCGCAACTTTTTGTTCAGGCCTAAAGTCAAAACAACAAAAATAAAATTGGAAACTCCGTTAACCAATAATCGAAAAAATATTAAGCTGTTGGCTAAATAACAATAAAGCAGGCCGTGCCATTTTTTAAAGAATTTATAGCGTGAGCGGTAAAACTCTATTCGTGATCTTATATTATGCCCAATACTTTGTCCCTGCAAGTGATAGATAAAAGCATCCGGAACGTGATAAACTTTCCAGCCTTTTAGGCGCAAGGAGTAAGCC
>AWGX01000881.1 GCA_000495415.1 Smithella sp. ME-1
AAAGATGTAGTCGCTTTGGTGGAAATGCCCGTTTCCCCCAAAGAGTTAAGTTTAGTACTTTCTAATTAAAAGGAGGAAAGAATGAAGAAACTTTGGTTAGTTTTGTTGTCGCTGGGGCTGATTATGGCCTTCAGTGTGTCAGCCTTTGCGGTTGACGTGAAAGTCAGCGCCGAATATTATGCCGCTGGATTGTATTTAAATAAAGTCTCTGTAGATAGCGGTTATGATGATCAGCAAAAAAGAGAGTGGGAAGAACCTCCCAGCACAGCCTTCTATTTTCAGAGACTGCGCATGGGGGTGGATTTTATCGTGTCTCCCTGCCTGAAACTGGTCACCCGCTTTGACGCCATG
>AWGX01000882.1 GCA_000495415.1 Smithella sp. ME-1
TTGCGTAAGGCTCTTAACTAATATTAACAGGGTAAAGAGCTTATACTCGTTATAATCATGAAGTAATTTATATTGCTTTGAATGTAATTATCATTCATTAATATATTTTTAAAATATTTTTACTATATTCAGAATTAATTAATTTCAAATTGTCCGGTGAATTAGCCGTAAGGGTATAAGGAACTTTATGGAAACAATAATTCCCGAAAAGGCATATTTTCGCATAGGAGAAGTAAGCAAAATCCTCAATGTCGAACCTTACGTGATCCGATATTGGGAAACAGAATTTAAAACGATTAGTCCTGTGCGGACAAAAACAGCCCAGCGTTTATACAGGAAAAAAGACGTACAGGAATTATTGACAATCAAGGATCTGCTATACTCTCAGCGCTTCACCATTGATGGCGCCAAAAAACAGCTTCACAAAATACGTGGAATTACAGAACCGGAAGAAAAAATTTCCGAAAAACAAAAACTGGATCAGATTAAAAAGGAATTACAGAAAATAAGAGCTATGGTGAGCTAAAAAAACCGGCGATGTAAATCGCCGGTTTTTTTATTTCCATATAAAAAATCGAAGCGGCTACGCTTTTTTGCTTGCTCTCTTCGAAGCTTTGAGTGGATTTATTTTTTGTGTTGTTTCCTGAATCTCCAGTTTAACATGTGTTGCGGTCGGACATCTGCCGTTTTGCCACTTACTGGTCGGATCAGGATAAACTTTGCAGTATTTTCCTGATTCATATTCCATTATCTTGCCGCAGCCTTCGCATTTGTCGATTATTTTCTGACAACTACCATTGAAGAAGCCGCATCCTTTCTTGCTCATAAAAGCGCATTCGAATCCCGCTTTAACAGTTTGACAAAGCATCTGAATTACCCCCTTATATAATTAACTAATGAGTTTTTAAGACGTTGCCGGAAAAATCGAGAAAAGAAAAAGAAACTTTCCACAAGCGCCATTGACCTAAAAAACCCGCGTGTCATTAGCAGCAAAAACAGTAGCTGTCAAGAAAAATTGAAACCTTTAAAATTATGACATTTTGAACATGTTTTTCATAGAAATAACTTGAACAGGAAACAATTTGTTGCTAAACGTATTAAAATTTCTAAACGGAATCATTAATGCGAGCAGTTATACAGAGAGTTGACCATGCCGGCGTAAGAATTAACCACCAGGAATTCTCATCGATAAATGAAGGAATTCTTGTATTTTTAGGAATCGAAAAAGGAGATTCAGATATAGATGCCGATTATATCCTGGAAAAGTCAATAAATCTGCGTATTTTTGAAGATAAACAGGATAAAATGAATGTCTCTTTGCTGGATATCGACGGCTCGATGATGGTTGTATCGCAATTTACTTTATTGGGCGACTGTATAAAAGGAAGACGGCCTTCTTTTACGGCGGCGGAAGAACCCGTAAAAGCGAATGAACTGTATGGATATTTTATTGAAAAGGCAAAAGAAAAAGTAACGCATGTAGCAGCGGGAAAATTCCAGGAAATGATGAAGATTGAACTCATCAATAATGGCCCTGTTACTATATTACTCGACAGCAGGAAAAAATTCTAAATGGACAATTATGAAATAAAAATAGACAAAAACGGACTCTGGTATTATAAAGGTGCTCACATGTTTCGCAAAGAGATATTGAGCATTTTTTTTCAACATCTCAAAGTTGATGATTGTGGCAACTATTTAATAGAATTGGGAAATGAGCGATGTTACCTTAACGTAGAAGACACCGCTTTTGTTGTAGAAGCTGTTTATAAGACGATAAATCCCTGCGACGGACAGGAACAGATTGAAATTCTTTTAAACGATGAATGCTGTGAAAAACTGGAAATGAATTCTTTATACACCGGCGAAGAGAATGTTCTTTATTGCGAAGTCAAAGAAAGAAGATTCACTGCCCGGTTTTCACGCAAAGGTTATTACCAGCTTGCTGAATTTA
>AWGX01000883.1 GCA_000495415.1 Smithella sp. ME-1
GAATTATCCCGCAAAGCGGAGGGTGTGAACACCATTATTTTTCTCAGGATTCATACCCGTGGTAATTTATCTTTCCAGTTCGTATTATCTGATTCGGGCAGCTTGACGCTTGAACGAAGCTGAGTACAAAGACCGGCCAAATCCTGCGGCATATCAGCTGTAAATACCACCCGCTCACCTTTGAGCGGATGAATAAAAGAAAGTTGTGCCGCGTGCAGGGCCTGTCGGTTAAACTCTTTAATTTTTGCCTTCAGCAGTGAATCTTTAACAGTGTTGATTTTGGCGGAGTTTCCGTAAACGGCATCGCCGATAACCGGATAACCGCGATCTGACAAATGCACACGAATTTGATGGGTGCGACCGGTTTTAATTTCCACTTCCAGCAAAGTAGCCACGCCGTAACGTTCGCGCACCTTCCAGAGAGTGAGAGCATCCTTGCCCCGCTTACTTTTTGTAGACATCTTTTTGCGATTGGTAGTATGTCTGCCGACAGGCAGAACTATTTCTCCAGTATTGCCTTTCACGTCTCCCCAGACGAGTGCCAGATATTTTTTATGCACATCATGTTTTTCAAACTGCGCCGAAAGATGACGATGCGCGTCATCGGATTTGGCCGCCACAATCAGGCCGGAGGTGTCTTTATCCAGCCTGTGCACTATGCCCGGACGTAAAACGCCGCCGATTCCCGATAAATCGTGGCAATGGAAAAGCAGGGCGTTGACCAGCGTTTTATCTGGGTTGCCCGGCGCCGGATGCACCACCATGCCCGCCGGTTTATTGATGACGATAATGGTTTCGTCTTCGTAAACGATATCAAGAGGTATTTCCTGCGGAAGTGCCGTTGCTTCTATCGGCGGCCTTTGGGTCAGGATGATGATATCACCTTCTTTTAGTTTCTGACTCACTTTCGGCTCTTTGCCGTTAACCAGCACATCGCCTTCTTCAATGACATGTTTAACATGCGAACGGGAAATGTCCGCACCGCACTGCGCCAGAAAAATATCCAGCCTCTGCCCTGTTTGGCTTTTGTCTATCGTAAAGATTGTTTTTTCAGATTGTCCGACCATCTTATTGCCTCAATTTTGTCATTCCCGCGAAGGCGGGA
>AWGX01000884.1 GCA_000495415.1 Smithella sp. ME-1
CCTCTCCCTTGAGGGGAGAGGGTTGGGGTGAGGGTGAAATGTCTAATGAATGAAATTCAAAGTATATTGTTTGCCGGAGTCGGCGGTCAGGGAATTTTAAGAGCCAGCGATATTACCTGCGAAGTAATAATGGAAGCCGGTCTTGACGTTAAAAAAAGCGAAGTTCATGGTATGGCTCAGCGGGGTGGCTGTGTAACCAGTCATGTCCGCTATGGAAAGAAAGTATATTCGCCGCTTGCGGAGCCGGGAAAAATCCAAACGCTGGTTGCTTTTGAAAAAATGGAAGCTTTGCGTTATTTAAAATTACTCAATAAAGATGCTGTCATTATTATAAATACGGAAGAAATCTATCCTCCGGAAGTCAATATGGGGGATGCGCAATATCCTCAGGACGTGATCGCTTTTTTAAAAAAGCATTACCGGAAGGTTATAAGTTTCAGTGCCGCCGAACTGGCTCAAAAGGCCGGTAACATCAAAACGGCAAATGTCGTACTTTTGGGTGCTATATCCAACCTTATGAGTATTGATAAATCACTTTGGGAAAGTGTTATTAAGAAATCATTCCCGGAAAAACTGGTAAAAATGAACTTAAACGCTTTTCAAATGGGAATTAATGCATAAATTGTAATCACAAATTTCAATTTAACAGGGAAAAGTTAAAAATTTATGGCAGAAGATTATTACCAGGTTTTGGGTGTAGACAAAAAAGCATCAGCGGACGATATAAAAAAGGCGTACCGAAAACTTGCATTAAAGTGGCATCCGGACAAAAATCCTAATAATAAAGCAGCGGCAGAAGAAAAGTTTAAAAAAATAAGTGAAGCATACGCTGTTCTGAGCGATACCGAAAAACGCCAGCAGTATGATCAGTTCGGTTCGGCCGATCAGTTCCGTCAGCAGTATTCGCAGGAAGATATTTTCCGTAATTTTGATCTCGATGAAATTTTGCGAAGTTTCGGTTTTGGAGGAGGGGGAAGAACAACTTTCCGGACGACCAGAAGGGGGGGTACTGCCCGGGACGATTATGACGACCCGTTTGCCGGCTTATTCGGTGGCGGCGGTATGGGTGGCCGACAGCAATATTCAAACATGCCTCAAAAAGGGCAGGATGCCGAGTACAATTTATCCATAACTCTCGAAGAATCGGTATTTGGTGCCGATAAAAAGATTTCTTTCCAGTTGGAAAACCGCGTCGAAGATATAAGCGTAAAAATACCCGCCGGAATAAGCAGCGGCAAGAAACTAAGGCTGCCCGGCAAAGGATTATCAGGTTATAACGGAGGTCCTGGCGGTGATTTGTATCTGAATATAAATGTGTTGCCGCATCCTATATA
The DNA here is from genome assembly GCA_000495415.1 of Smithella sp. ME-1. The sequence continues at coordinate 1,335 of AWGX01000884.1, forward strand.
CGCCCGCGACGGCAATGATTTGTATATTGAAAAAACCATCAAATTTACGCAGGCAGTATTGGGAACATCTATTGATGTAACTACACTGGATGGCTCTGTAAAGAGGTTGAAGATAGGGCCTGGCACACAGAACAACACCAAAATTAGAATGAAAGGTTACGGCGTACCTGGGTTAAAAGGGGCAATAAAAGGGGACCTCTATGTTAAAATCAATATAGACGTCCCTAAAAAATTGTCTGATCGTCAGATGAAGCTTGTTCAGCAACTGGCTGACGATGGTGTTTGATTGATTAAAAATAAAATTGCATCAGTTATTGATAAATAAAAACCATCTTTCTTTTTATTGATATATTTATTTTAATAATTATTGATTTATTGATAAACATATATTATTTATATAAATATGAAAAAGAAAATGTTCACGAATCAAATCAATGCCGATCTACTTAAGAATTTTAAAAAGCTCGCAATTGATCTTGAAAGGCCAATTAATGATGTTCTTGAAGAAGCCATGTCTAACCTATTAAAAAATTATGAAAAATCAAAATCTAAAAAGGATAATAGCTCATCTCCGGTATTGCCTTTTTAACACAACTTTCTTAAGTTTGCTGCTTAACGCTCTGCAGCTCCAGTTTTAACTTTATCGCGAAAAATAAATATCCCAAACAAAATATCAAAATAAAAATCTTTCACTTTTTATACCGATCTCCCAATTCCGGAAGAAGTTTGGCCCGGTTTAAACATTCCTGATTTCCCGACCTGATTTTGAGAAGGTGATCCATGTAATTACAATAAGAGATCTCATCTCCCTGCTTGTACGGAGATATGCCGTAGAATTCCAGGAAGCAAAAATGATATTTGCCCTTGGGAACGTCCGATATATCCCAATCCTGCCACATAAAACCGTAAAGTCCCGGATTGTTTTCAGGTGAATCTTTCATTGTATTGTCGTCAATGAGACCCATTTTAAGTTTTAGATATCCCTTTAAATTTGGATTAATGATTGTTCGGGTCATAAATGCTCCACCCATTTGTTCTCCACGTACCAATCTCCACGAATCAAATTCAGGGTTGAAATTTTTTTTAGATTCATCCATCTTGCCGTTTATTAGAAAACCTTTTGGATTACTGGAATTATAAGCATACATGTCTGAAAAAGCGTTCGGATTATAATCGGTCCCGAATCTGACCACCAGTGAACTTCCCAGTGCGCTGGGTCTTAACGGAATAGTAACCATCATGGGAACCGTTACCACGTCAGCGTAATACATGACATCAACAACAGCTCGAAGAGATTTCATCCAGGCAATTTGCACATATTGTTCGACGCGTCTGATTGTCCTCACCGGGCCTGTCTTATAAGCTATCACATTACTCTTGAGATTCTCTTCATTCAAGTGTATGGGGAGCGCACCTATTATTTTTAAAGTCGGTCTGACTTTAAGACGATCGACAAAGTTTTTGCCAATGCCGTTTTTTCCTTTCAAACTCATGACTTTATAATATGTGGAATGAAGGCCGTCTTTGGTAATTATATACTGATAATAATAGGAATTGCCTTCGATGGATTCCGTTTTATAATCATATTTCACGTAATCCGTTAAATTCGAGCGGGCAGGGGGATTGGAAGCGAAATAGAGCAAATAACACCATCCTTTTTCCCCTGTAAGGGGATCAACAACTTCGATTTCTGTTCCTCTGGTGTATCCCGGAATCCATACCTCTTTTGGTGCTTTATCTCCGGTATCTTCTGCCATAAAGAGCAACTTATCCCAGGTGTCGAATTTGCTGTTGCTCAAATCCCAGTTGGGAATTGGTCCGGCATACAATATCCAGTCACCGTTTTCGCCGGTCATCTCGTCAACCTGAAAACGAATAGGTTCGAATTTCCCATTGTGAAAAGCATAGAGCCGTAAACCCTCAAGTGGAGATCCGACAACTTCACTGGCCAGCTTGCCATCCATGATGACAGGGTCTACC
>AWGX01000885.1 GCA_000495415.1 Smithella sp. ME-1
GCTATGGGATCTCTGGAGCCTTTATAATCAAAAATTCTGACTCCCGCTTTTTTCAGTATGGTCATATTAACCGGTTTGCCGTCGAATCTGGGATTGGTGGAAGGCAGACAATATTTCTCTTCGTAAACTTGATTGCCGATGAATATGTTTTGAATCCACTGAATATGGGCGCTTATGGGAAATTTAGTTCCGTGTGTAAGCCAGTAAAGAAAGGGTGCCGCGTCTGTAATTGATTCTTTCATTTCCGCGCGTCCGTAGAAACCTAAAACGACAGTATGCTGCACCCCGGGTTGTATTTCATTCATGCCCGCTTCGATGACCTGCGGCGGAATATTAACCGGACCGAAGAGTTCTTTCATCAGATAAGGATCGTAATCACGGCGAATAAGCGAACGAATAGGATTGTGTCCGCTGTCTTTGTCATCAAATTTC
>AWGX01000886.1 GCA_000495415.1 Smithella sp. ME-1
CGCTGGATCTTGTGGGTGAGTTCATGATCCGGGCCAATGAAGTAGGAGGATTTTTCCCTCGCTGGACCCGTGAAGGTCTTCAGGGAATTACAGGAACCTGGGTCTGGACATTGGGCGGTGTAAAGCAGGACGGGAGCGACGCCTGTAATGACATGACCATTGCCATGCTTCAGGCTGCGCGTCTTATCCGTGTGTCCAACCCGACTTTTGCCTTCCGCTGGCATCCACAGGTAAAAGACGAGGTATTGCGGGAATGTTTTGAATGCATCCGTCAGGGTCTGGGATATCCCTCCATGCGGAATGATCCGCTCCTGATCACCAATGCCATGCACTGGCACGGCCATCCCATCGAGGAGGCAAGAACCTGGGTTCATCAGGCCTGCATGTCCCCCTGTCCCACAACGAAGAATGGTTTCCAGCCCATGCGTATGGC
>AWGX01000887.1 GCA_000495415.1 Smithella sp. ME-1
CCTGCTATCGGCGTTGCTGCCGCAATGGGAGTGGCTCTGGGAGCTCTTCACCTTCCATCTTTATCGCCGGACAAATTCCACAAACAACTTTTAACTATCTGTGAAGAAATCGCCAAGTCCCGACCGACGGCGCGTAATCTTTTCTGGGCGCTGGAACGGATGAAAAAAATTGCTGATCTGAAAGACAACGGAAATCAAAGTAATCTGGTCAGAGCGCTGATTACCGAAGCCAAACATATTTGTTCGGAAGATATAGAGATAAATCGGCAAATAGGTAAAAATGGGAGCTCTCTTTTTACCAGTGGTGACAATATTCTCACTCATTGCAATGCCGGTGCCTTGGCGACGGCCGGATACGGAACAGCGCTGGGTGTCATCCGCGCGGCCCGTGAAAAAGGCAAAAAGCTGCACATTTACGTGGACGAAACCAGGCCGGTACTTCAGGGAGCAAGACTCACAACGTGGGAATTGAAAAAAGAAAAAATCCCTTTCACGCTGATTACCGACAATATGGCGGG
>AWGX01000888.1 GCA_000495415.1 Smithella sp. ME-1
GTCAAAGGCTTTTATGTTTTCGGCGAGAATCTGGCAAACACAGAGCCGGATATTAAACATGTTGAACATGAACTGCAATCGGCGGAGTTCCTGGTCTGCCAGGATATTTTTCTCACGGAAACAACACGCTTTGCTCATGTAATACTTCCGGCTGCCGCCTGGAGCGAAAATGACGGCACCTTCTCCAGTTCCGAACGGCGTGTCAACCGTGTCCGCACAGCCAGTGTTGCGCCGGGCGATGCCAAGCCAAACTGGTGGATATTCAAAGAAATTGCAAAACGCTTCGGTCACGAGTGGACGTCCAACAGCGCTCAGGAAATATGGGATAACGAAGTATCCGTTCTGGCTCCGTCACTGGTCGGAATCAAATACGCCCGTTTGGAAAATGACGGTCTTCAGTGGCCATGCCCCAGCGAAGACCATCCCGGTACTCCGACACTGCACAGAGGCGGAAAATTCACGCGCGGTCTGGGTATGTTCAAAGCCATTGACTATATACCGCCCGCGGAAGTTCCCGATAAGGAATACCCGATGGTACTTTCCACCGGCCGCCGCCTGTATCATTATCATACCCGAACACAGACCGGACGCTGCGAGGGTATCAACGATCTGCTCGGCGAAGAAACAGCCGATATCTCCGCAGCCGATGCCGAAGCCAAGGGCATTGAACATGGCGAGAAGATTCTGGTCAAATCCCGCCGCGGCAAGGTTGTTGTTAAAGCCAGGATAACAGAAGAGGTTCCGCAAGGGCTGGTCTGGATGGCTTTCCATTTCCGTGAAGGTAACGCCAACTGGCTAACCAATCCGGTTTACGATCCGATTACTCAGACAGCCGAATACAAAGCCTGCGCGGTGAAGATTGAAAAAATAAAATAATATGTAAAAATGTCCCGTTTAAAAAGCGGGACATTTTTTGCAAGATAGTGCGATATTGTCAATATATTCAAAATAATCGGATATTTTCTTGAAATAGCGCCCATCAATCACTATAAATTCCCTGATATGTTTTGTTTGACATAATGTTATTTTTAATATAGCCTTCCACTGATTTATTTAATATAAAAAAGGGAGGACATATTGTTCATGAA
>AWGX01000889.1 GCA_000495415.1 Smithella sp. ME-1
CCGAAGGGAGAAGTCTTAATTTATTATTACCTTAAGATTCCTCACCCGCCAATAGCGGATTCGGAATGACAATTTCTACTTCATTGTCACCCCGATTAGATCAAGCGCAGGCTTTAGCCGATCAATCGGAGCTCGCAATGGGTGTAATGGCATACTTTTAGAAATCCTCACTCCGGGGAGAATTCGTCCTTCGCCGCCCCACACACCGGACAAACCCAATCTGCCGGCAGGTTTTCAAAAGAAGTTCCCGGAGGAACTCCACCTTCTTTATCACCTTCAGCCGGATCATAAACATAACCGCATACGCCACAAACATACTTTTTCATTTTCAATCCCCCTGAATTTTTATTTTTAGTTATTGACTTTTTTGAGCAGTTCCGCCGCCACAATTTTGCCCAGATCATGGCATTTTTCCAGAACACCGCTATCCGGAGCGTTTTTCACGGCAACCGATTCCGTTACCAGATCGACTTTCATCTCTTTGAGTATCGCCTCCAGATGCTTGACCGACTCGCCGCTCCAGCCGTAAGAACCGAACGCCGCGCCGATTTTATTGGCGGGTTTTAATCCTTTCAGATAGGTCATGACATCCGCCATCTGCGGCAGGATGTTGTTGTTAAGTGTCGGCGAACCAACTATCAGCGCGCCGGCGTCAAGCACTTCATAAGCCGCCTCGCTGCGGTGCGTTTCGTTCATGCAAATCAGTTTTGTTTTTATGCCTTCCTGCGCCAGTGATTCACTGATGGCTTCGGCCATCTTCTCGGTGGAATGCCACATGGTCGCGTAAATCACAACCGCCTTGGCCGTCGGTTTCTGCAACGCCCACTTTTTGTACAGATCAAGAATAAATCCAAGATCCTTCCGCCAGACAGGCCCGTGATCGGGAGCAATGATTTTTATTTTCAGCCCTAGTGCCGCAACTTTTTCCAGAGCTTTCAGAACAATTGCTGAATAAGGCAAAACGATATTAGCGTAATATGTCGCTCCTTCATATTCCAGAGTAGATTTTGGAATTTCATCTGCAAAACGCTCGAGCGTCGCCAGATGCATGCCGAAAGCATCCTGCGAAAACAAGAGTTCATCGTTGGCCAGGTATGTAAACATACTGTCCGGCCAATGAATCATCCTCGTCTCCATAAAGGTCAGTTCTATATTACCGAGACTGAGTGTTTCGCCGTCTTTCACCGGAATAATTTCATGCTCATGATGGAACAGTTCTTTCAACGTTTTTACACCAACTGCCGAAGCAAAAACCTTTTCCGGTTTGATGATGTTAATCACGTCGGGTAGACAGCCGGAATGATCCATTTCGGAATGGTTGGAAACGATATATTTGATTTTGGAAGGTTCGACGACGGATTTGATACGGGACAGCATCTCATCCATAAAAGGCCCTTTAACCGTATCTATTAAGGTAATGTCATCCGCCATCACTAGATAAGCATTATAAGTACTGCCGTGCGGCGTTGTGTATCCATGGAAATCGCGGATCGTCCAATCAATGGCACCGACCCAGTAAACATTATCAGTCACTTTTATAGCCGAATAAATATTCTCCATTATTTCACCTCTTTTTCGATTTACGCTGGAAATAATATAAGTTCTCATCAGGCAATGTCAATCAATACTTATATTAATTTTCCCGTGAATTTTGCTTTCAAAAAATAAAAAATCCGGTTTATCTTTTCATTGTGTTTTTATTGCATATCATATAGTAATTCATGCCACGTACCACGGAACACTCAAAAAACGGTTGTAAATTTAACTTTTTTACATTTTTGTTCAACTGAAGGTTTCAAAATGAAAAAAAATAAATCTATCGATTTTATTCTCCTGGGGGCAGGATCAGTCGGGAAAGGTGTTTTTCATCAGTCTTTAATTACACCGGATGTCAACTGTAAAGTTATTTGCGATATAGACGTAAACAAAGCACTGGCTTTGTTCGATTCCAAAAGACAAACAAAAACAGTCTATTCCGAGGGTGAACTGGCAGACGCATTGAAGCAAAATAAAATTGCCGTGTGTCAGGACGCCCGACTGGCCGCCACGGCTCCGGATGTGGAAGTTTTCTTTGATGCATCGACTGCGATTGACTCCGCGCCCAGCATCATTGAATCGGCCATGGCTTCGGGAAAGCATGTCATTATGATGAACGCGGAGGCCGACGCGGTTTTCGGGCCATGGTTCTGGCATCTGGCACAGAAGAACGGCGTGGCATATACAAGCAGTGACGGCGATCAGCCTGCCGTCATTGCGCGTTTGGTGGCGGAATTGCGCTTTTACGGACTGGAACTTGTCATGGCGGGAAATATCAAAGGGTTTCTCGACCGCTACACCGATCCCGTTAAGATTCGTCCCGAAGCTGATAAACGCGGCCTCGATTATCAAATGTGTTCATCTTATACAGACGGCACGAAGCTCTGCGTTGAAATGTCCATTGTCGCCAACGCCCTGAGCTGCTCCGTTTTAAAGGCGGGAATGACCGGACCCCGAATGGCTGAAGCAACTGACATGTTCAATCATTTTTCTTTTTCCGATATTTGGAAATCAGGACAGGAACCGCTGGTTGATTATATTCTGGGTGCAAAACCTAAGGGAGGTGTCTTCGCTGTTGGTTATACAGATGACGCCTATCAACGCCGTATGCTGGACTGGTTTCCTCCTGAAATCGGACCGGGACCCTTTTATGTATTGACCCGTCCCTATCATCTTATACACCTTGAATCCATGCGAACCATCCTCGAAGTCAGCAATACAAAAAAATCATTAATAGCGCCAAGACACGGAATGAGGACCGAGGTAATCTGTTACGCCAAGAAGGATTTACAGGAAGGAGAGCTTCTTGACGGACCCGGAGGTTTTTCATCATACGGATTAATTGAAAACAGAGCCGACGGCTCAAATACCGGCTTACCGATCATTCTTTCCATGAATACCAGACTGCTTCGTGCTGTAAAAAAAGACGAGCGTATCGGCTGGAATGATGTGGACATCTCGTCCATTCCGGTCAACGCTTTGACGGCATGGCAAAAAGCGTGCAAAATTGCTCTCTGATTGATAGGTTTAAACAATGTTGTCGCTAATCAGAAATTTGTTCTTAAAAAAACATGATGAAGGGAAAGGTTTTTCTGTCATCTGCGTTTATAACAACAGGACAAAGCTTAATGATTATCTTGTCAAAAGCCTCAACAGACAGACCGTTCCCTTTGAATTAATCGCCATTGACAATACCACGGGAAAATTCAATTCCGCAGCAGCGCTCCTGAATGAAGCGGCCCGAAAAGCCAAATACGACTACTTTATGTTCGCGCATCAGGATGTGTCATTGGGCTCCAAAAAATGGCTGGAAAGCGCTCGAAAGGATCTGAAAAAACTTTATCCCTTTGGTGCTGCAGGCGTAGCCGGCAAGCTTGATGAAGAACTCCTGGCAAGTGTCAGCCATGGTAATCCTCCGCATTTTGTGGGTAAGAGAAGACTCAGAAAGCCCATGCGTGTGCAAACGCTTGACGGTTGTCTGATGATTGTTCGCAGAGAAATTTTTCTGAACATTCCGTTTGATGAAAAGGCGGTAGATGGCTGGATTCTCTACGTGGCGAATTACTGTCTGGATTTGATTCGTCAGGGATACAGGAACTATGTTCTGCCTCACGAGGTCTATCACGAATCAACCGGTTGTGATGACAGGGATGCTATACAAAATGTTATGAATAAAATCATTGCCAGACATAAGGATCACATCAAGACCATCTATACAACAGTGGGCACATGGGATACCTGTCAGAAATAATAAATTCAAATATGGCACATTTACCCTGGCCTCTTGATCTGTCGTGGTTTTTATTTCAGCGAAAAATATTAAAGCGTAAGCTGCCATTATTGGCCAGTTTTAAGGTTACGTACCGTTGCAATCTGTCCTGTCTGGCCTGCCCCTTTCATCTGCGCGACGATGAAGATAACATCCGGATGTCCTGGGATACGGCGGTCAAGGCCTTGGAAAATCTTCGCCGGCTCGGCACGCGTATTGTTGTTTTCGAAGGCGGCGAGCCGATGTTGTGGCGCGACGGTCAGTATCGTCTGCATGATCTTATCCTTTACGCCAAAAAACTTTTCTTGCGCGTGGCAGTAACAACCAACGGCACACTACCTCTTGATGTTCCATCTCACACATTGTGGGTGAGTCTGGACGGCATCAAGGAAACACACAATTCTCTAAGAAGTAATTCCTTTGACCAAATTTGCTCTAACATCACAAAAACAAGGCATCCGCGTGTTTTTATTCACTGCACGCTGAATCGCCGCAACTGGCGTGATTTGGAATCTCTGGCAAAGTGGGTACAGGAGATGCCGACATTAAAAGGAATGACCGTTCAGTTCTTTTACCCTTATAATCAGGGAGAAGACGATTTATCTCTTTTACTGGAAGAACGCCATGCTGCCATTGAAAAACTGTTGAAGCTAAAAAAAGCCGGCTTCCCCATTTTGAATTCACCCGGCAGGCTTAAAGCAATGATTGACAACCGCTGGAACTGCCATGATGACATCCTGATTAATGTTGATCCGGATGGTACCATCACGAAAGGCTGCTACGTCAAAAACCGCGGTAAAATCAACTGTGATGCCTGCGGATTTACACCTGTTGCCGAAGCGTCCGGCGCTTTGGACCTCCATCCAAAATCGCTTTACGCAGGATGGGAGTTGTTTCTCAGAACTTGAGAAAAGCCAAATAAAAATTATCGGGCTTATTTTCTCCACCTGCATCTTTTTAGCAGAGAAAATTAAAATAAAGTACCACCAAATCCTTGAACTGTTAATGGTTCTTAATTCTTATTCTAATTTACTTGTTAATCAGCATTTAACTTCTTTGTTCTAGACATAACGAAAAGAAGCGCTGATAAAAAAAGTCCGATTATCAATAGTGGCAGATAACCGGTAAGTAATATAAAGGAAAAACCGATCAAAGGATAAAGTGCCGCCTTGACAGCCGCTTTTGCCAACGGTTTGTCCTCAATGTAGTTTGCAACAGCAGGGCCATTACTGTAATACCAGGCGACAAATTTCCGTCCGAAATCATTTGTCAGCAGGTATTTATCTCTGAAATGCCTTAGAATTACCACCTGACCTGCCATCGGTGAATCAAACGCTGCGGTGGCAATGAAACATTTTTTACCGCCAACAAAAATATCGTCACTACCGCCATGAGCCTCCTTCGTTGTCACATCAAAAGTGTCAGATATTTCGCCAATGGTAAGCTTCGCACTCGTCGTCGTTGAATTATTCTCCGATGAAAAAAGTTGAACGGTTATAGTGTCCCCCTCGTTCACTGTTCCGTTGGCACTTGTGTATGCTCCGCCGTTGATGGAATATTTGCCGCCTGTGATAGAGATAGGTGCTGCTCCATTGAATCCCAATACTTCTATGATATTCGACGTAACTGCCGTATTCAATGGCACTTTCGTCTGGTCAGCAAAAATAAATTGCGTGGTCACATTGAAGTCGGCAGATACATCGCCGATGGTAACCTTCGCACTCGACGTTGCGTTGGAACTATCCGATGCAGCCAGTTGAACTGTTATGTTATCTCCATTCTTAACGGTGCCGTCTTCACTCGTGTATTCTCCTTTGTTAACAGAGTATTTGCCGCCTGTGATAGAGACAGGCGCTGCCGCATCTATTCCTGATACTGTTATGGTATTTGACGTAACTGTCTTTTTTGATGCAACATTCATCTGATCGTTAAAGGCGAATTGTTTAGGACTCTTGCTGATACCGCCGGGGTCGAACGCCCAAAAGTCTCTTACGAGAGCGGTATCGTATCCTGTACCTATGTATTTCTTTGTCCCTACTAAGAAACCGACGGCGCCATACCTTGCCGTTCCCCCGAAATCCGCCTTTCTCTCCCAGATATTTTTTACAGAATCATACTCCCAAAAATCTTTGTAATATGAACCATCA
>AWGX01000890.1 GCA_000495415.1 Smithella sp. ME-1
TCGGGACCAACAAAGATAGCGCTTGATTTAGAAATGGAATAAAGGAGCAAAAAAATGATTATCGTCACAGGAGGCGCGGGATTTATAGGAAGCGCTTTTGTCTGGAAACTTAATCAGGAGGGAATCGATAATATCGTTATCGTTGATCAACTGGGCAAAGACGATAAGTGGAAAAATCTGGTTAATCTCCGGTTCGTCAACTACATCCACAAAGACGACTTCAATGAGTTAATTTATAACGATACGCTAAACTTTGATGTTGAAGCAATAATCCATATGGGCGCCTGTTCATCTACGACAGAACGCAATGCCGATTATCTCTGGCAGAATAATTTTGTCTATACGTGTAACCTGGCGGAATGGTCTATTGAACACAATACACGTTTTATTTACGCTAGTTCGGCAGCAACCTACGGATACGGCAAGCAGGGATTTTCGGATGATCACGATATGATTAAAAAACTAAAACCCATTAATATGTACGGCTACTCCAAGCAGGCCTTTGATCTAAGAGTACTGAGAGAATCATGGGAAAATAAAATTGCCGGTATAAAATTTTTCAACGTCTTTGGTCCTAACGAATATCATAAAGGTGATATGTCCAGTGTCGTTTTTAAGTCTTTTCATCAAATTAAAGAAACAGGCAAAGTGAAACTTTTTAAATCTTATAATCCTGAATATAAAGACGGCGGGCAGATGCGCGATTTCGTTTACATCAAAGACTGCATTGAAGTCATGTGGTGGCTTTTTAACAACAAAGACGTCAATGGCATCTTCAATCTGGGAACGGGCAAAGCCAGAAATTGGAATGATTTAATAAAAGCGGTCTTTTCCGCGATGGAAATGAAAACCAACATTGAATACATTGAAATGCCAGAAGCACTGCGCAATCAATATCAATATTTCACTCAGGCGGAAATGAAAAAGCTTGAAGATTTTCGCTGCCCGGTAAATTTTTATTCTCTGGAAGAAGCTGTCCATGATTATGTGGTTAATTATTTGCGACAGGCCGACCCATATTTGGGATAAGAATAACTTTTTCTGTCATTCCGGTGAAAACCGGAATCCAGGAAACACTTAAAAATACTGGCTATACCCGACGGGGCACATCGCCGGCCTACGCCGGTATGATAAAATTGATGGATTAACCTGGTTGTACAAAGTTCTCGTTCTTGCAAAGTTACTATTTAATGACTAACGATAATGCTTGACTCATCATTTATATTGATCTATATTTTGGTTATAATAAAAGTCTAAATAAGGATCTATCATATGAAAACAATTTCTGTCAAAAACGATATTGTCCCCATTGCAGAATTTAAAACAGGCATTGCGAAATGGTTTAAAAGTATTCAGAACACGGGACATCCTCTGATCATTACTCAGAATGGAAAACCAACCGGAGTTCTTCTATCGCCTGATGACTATGATGAGCTTGTTTATAAAAAATCATTTCTTGATTCTGTTGCCAGAGGTATAGCGGACGCTGATAGCGGAAAAGCGTATCGCACCCATGAGCTTAAAGACACACTGGCTTCTCGTAGAGCCAAGGAATAATAGCGGATGAAAGTAATCTGGACGCAGGAATCGATTTTGCAATTAATCGAGATCGAAGATTTTATATCCAATGATAGTCCGAAGCGAGCTGCCGAATTTGTGGATGAAATTATCGATCATGCCCAAGCAACATTGCCTGATACACCCTCTATTGGAAGAATGGTGCCGGAAATAAACAACGCCAACATCAGAGAATTGATATTTAAAAAATATCGCATTGTTTATCGGGTAAATAAAAATAATATTGAAATACTAACTGTTTTTGAAGGACACCGGTTGCTACGACTTGATGAAATAAAAAATGATTTGCAGAATTCCTTCGTAAAAAGCTCCAGAGACAAGGCGCACAAGGCATGAGGAGTGAGGCCTACTTAAGCGTAGGCCGCAAGGACGAAGGACGCAGTGCAACGCAGTATATGGGCTTTTTAGGGAGGAATTCATGAGAAAAATTGTTTGTATTATCCCCTCTCGCTATGAATCCAGCCGCTTTCCGGGAAAACCTCTGGCTGATCTTTGCGGAAAGCCGATGATTCAGCATGTCTATGAACGCGTGGCTAAAGCTAACGCCATTCCCTATGTGGCTGTGGCAACCGATGATCAAAGAATATTTGACGCGGTAAAGAAATTCGGCGGAAATGCAATAATGACGGCAGTCACACATCGCTCCGGAACGGATCGCATTGCGGAAGCAATAAAGACATTGAATCTTTCCGCCGATGCAATTGTCGTCAATATCCAGGGAGATCAGCCGATTTTCGAACCGGCACATGTTGACGAAGTTATCCAACCGCTCATTGATGATCTCTTCATCAATATGTCCACGCTGATTTATAAAATTATTCTCGACGAAGAAATAACACATCCGAACGCCGTTAAGGTTGTTCTCGATCATCAGAATTTTGCCATTTATTTTTCAAGGGCAACAATTCCTTACGTACGGGATAAAAATCTTAAAGCCGACTACTATAAACATCATGGTATTTATGCCTACCGCCGTGATTTTCTCGATACCTTCACCCAACTTCCCGAAGGAAAGCTTGAAAAGCTCGAAGCCCTCGAACAATTACGTGCTCTGGAATACGGCTACAAAATCAAAGTTGTCATCACTACCCACGACTCCGTAGAGGTGGACAACAAGCAGGAACTGGAAAGAGTACGCCAAATTCTTACGGCAAAAAAATGAAAATTATAAAAACAGAAAAAACCTTTAAGATAATGCTGACGTGTATATTATTTCTACTGCTCGCTGTGTTACCCTTAAATGCAGCTGAAATAGATAAAGGCCTGGCAAATTGCGCCAAACTCAAAGATGATACTGAAAGGCTTAAATGTTTCGACGAACTGGCAAGAAGGCAAATCCCCTTAAGAGAATCTGTCATCCTGAAATCTCCTGAAGAAGAAACTCAAGAATCTGCAATAGTTGATAAAACAACAACCCCTCCACCGGAAGCAGAAGAGAAATATTTCTCTGTAATGGAAAAGCAATGGGATCTGAGAAGCGACAAACCCAAAGAAAAAAATATTTTTGTGCTTTGGCCTTACCGCCCCTGTTTTTTTCTGCCGCTGGCCTATAATTCCTCGCCTAACGACAGTACCCAACTGGATGTCGATCCTAAAGCAAAAGCTCTCTACAATGAGGTAAAATTTCAACTGAGTTTTAAATTTAAAATCTGGAGAGACATTATCAGAAGTGAAGAAATAAATAAAATTATCGAAAGAAGTACGGGAATCAGAGGTATAGATGTCTGGATAGCATATACGCAACAGTCATTTTGGCAACTTTATAATTCTGCATTTTCCGCTCCGTTCAGAGACACCAACTATGAGCCGGAACTGCTCATTAACTTCGACATGCAACGAAAGATCCCCGGCTTGATGGGAACAAAACTGCAATTCATAAACATTGGATTTAATCATCAATCCAACGGCCGCGCCGAACCGCTTTCCCGCAGTTGGAACCGCATCGTTGCCAATGTCGGATTAGAAAATAATTTTGGATTGGGGAAAAATGACAACTTCAGCCTGCTTTTAAAAACCTGGTATAGAGTTCCCGAAGACGCGGTCAATGATGATAACCCCGATCTTACCGATTACATGGGATACGGTGAATTATGGGGAACACTGTATTGGAGAAATCAGCGGATCGCCGTAATGCTGCGCAACAATCTCAGATCGGAAAACAAGGGAGCGGTACAGTTAGACTGGAGCATGCCTCTATCCACGATTCACGAATCTTTAGCAAAGAAAATAAGTCTCTATGTGCAGTATTTCAACGGATATGGCGAAAGCCTGCTTGATTATAACACCAGCATTAACAGAATAAGCGCGGGTTTAATGCTGGTAGACTGGAGATGATGCCGGGCATCGTTGTAATCTACGTGCCGTAAAGGATAACATGGCGGCGAGGAGTCGGCTGCCCCGTATTCACAGGACGAGATCTGACGTATATGAACACAATTTAGGGCTGTTCAAAAGCTTGTCCCGTA
>AWGX01000891.1 GCA_000495415.1 Smithella sp. ME-1
TCATAAAGAATTCCTTTGTTTTTTTCAATTTCTTCCAGGGCGATATTAATACTTGAGGCTGAACGGTAAGGCCTATGGGAAGCCATGGCTTCAACAACATCCGCTACGGCCAGAATGCGTGCTTCCATAAGAATTTCATCCCCCTTCAGTTTTCGGGGATAGCCGGAACCATTCATTCGTTCGTGATGCTGGTGAACAATTTGTGCCAGCGGCCAGGGAGAACCTATATTCTTAAGCATCTCGTACCCACTCCGGGCGTGTTCTTTAACCAGAGAAAATCCCAATTCCGATAGTTTTGTGGGCTTGGCCAACACCTCTACCGGTACGGTTAATTTTCCGATGTCATGTATAACACCGGCCATGCGGATTCCTTCAATCTTTTCCTGATCCATTCCCATCTCCGTGGCAATTGCACAGGCAAGACTTGCCGCGCGGGACTGATGACCGGACATGTATGGCTCCCTGGCTTCCATAGCGGATACCAAGACCTGAACAGTCGTGTCCACTGCTTTCCTAAGACTGTTAATTGTTTGCTGAAATTTCTCCTCCTCCTGCTTGCGTTCGTCTATGTTTCTGGTTATAACTACAAAAGCCGGCTTGCTTTCGTATTGGATAACATTTGTCGAGAATTCCGTTTCCTTGATTGCACCATTCTTGCATAATAACCGCACGTAAAATATCTCAGAAATGTCTTTGCCCTGATCATGCTGAGAAAATTTTTCTTGTATTATTGGAATGAAATCGGCAGGCACCAAGTTCGATATTGATTTACCAATCAGTTCTTCAACTGTGTAACCGGTCATTTCCGACTGGCGCTTGTTGGCAAACTTAACAACCTTATCCTGAATAATTGCGATACCGTCCGGCGCAGTTTCTACCATTATTGCATATGCCTGATCATAACTTTTGACATTGGCTATTGCACCGGTTTTGTTTTTACTTTGCGGACCACGTTTTTTTGTCATTAATACAACACCTTTTGAAAAATAAAAGTTAAGGCTTATTTTTAAATTATTTTATCATTATACCAAATATTGAAATATAGTTCATCTTTTTTATTATTTTCGAATGTAATACTCTATTTGCCCGAAAATAAAAACCAAACATTGCCCGGAGTAGAGCACTTACTTGGTTTATCAACTGCCAGGTGATTAAATTTGAAATATCTCAATAAGACAAATTGAAGATCATCTAATAAATATAAAAAGCCGGCGGAAAATATACTTTAATCGTTCAAGAGAACGAGTCGCAAGAAGAACATTTAATATAATCCTGGGCCGCATGTAAAAACTTAAAAATGCCAAAACAAACAACCATGTAAATTTTTGTTTGGAGATGCCTTGGGGAATATATGGCCTTCGATCTTGTCCCATCAAATCCCAGTCTATTGTTTTTAATTCTTTTTTCGCCAGCAATTCGTCAAATATTTCTGTGCCGGGAGTGGGATGAAAAGGGAAAAAATTAGCGCCGGAAATAGGCAGGCTGTTAGCCAACTGAACGGTTTTATAAATATCTTCTTCCTTCTCCAGTGGATAACCCAAAATAAAATTGCCGATAATTTTGACATGGGTTTCCGTATGAATAAGATTTATTTTTCTCTTTATAAGATCAAGGGTTAACTTTTTCTTCATATGGTCGAGAATTCGCTGAGACCCGGATTCGATTCCAACAGTTAGTAAATAACAACCGGCTTTTTCCATTAAACTTAACATGTCTTTATCGATTAAATCCAGGCGAATACCAAAACAAGACCACTTTATATTGATCTTCTGTTTAATCAACTGTTCACATAAATCACTAACCATGTCCTTAAAAAACAAAAAATTATCATCAATGAAACAAACTTCATTGATTCCAAAATTCGTCTTCAAGAATTTTATCTCTTCTATTATGTAAGAAACACTGTGTGATCTTATTTTATGCCCGGTAACCGAACGGCAGGAACAGAACGAACATTGATAGGGGCATCCTCTGGTCATAATAAGAGGAGCGACAATTTTCGATTTCGTAAGATACGACGTCTGAAAGGGATAATTGCAGGGATTTATCAAATTCCAGTCAGGATGTCCGAGTGAGTCCAAATCTTCCGGAAAAATCTGAGGATTACTTTTTATTTCTCCCTTGTTTCTCCAAATTAAACCGGGAATCTGCGTTTTCCTGGTTTCATCCAAATTCAAAAAATTGCATATTAATTCTGCCAGGCCTATTTCTGCTTCACCCCTAAATGCAAAGTCGGCTTCTTTAAAATATTGCAGTGTCTGTTCCGGAAAAACGGAAGGATGAGCGCCGCCGAGAATAATCTTGGCATGAGGGCTCCTTTTTTTAACCAGTAACAGAGATTTCTTAACCGAGGGCAAATCTG
>AWGX01000892.1 GCA_000495415.1 Smithella sp. ME-1
CTCATATGTGTACCTTTGAAATGATGCGGCAGATTAACATACATATTTATTGTTGCGTTGACCAGTTGTGTTCCCTTTGCCCGGTCAAGGACGATAATAGGGTATTTTATATTCTTTACACCCACTTTTTTAATATCAATATTGCGGAAATCTTTTTGATTTTGAATGTCAATCATATAAAATAATTATGTTAAAGCACTTATTGTTGTTCTGGCATATAGGTAACTGCCGCGTTTTCCGATTCCCAGATTTTAACACGTGCAACATTTACCCCTGATGTTTTGACCTTTAGTTCCATTTCTTCGTATATATGTTTAGCAATATTTTCCGCCGACGGGTTGATTCCAGAAAAAAAAGGAAGCTCATTTAAATGTTTATGGTCCATTTGTTCCAGAATCTCTACCAGCAATTCTTTTACTATACGAAAATCAATCAATAAGCCTGATTCTTTTAAAGCACTAGCGAAAACAGTCACTTCCACTTTAAAATTATGACCATGCAATTCTTCGCATTTTCCTCCGATTTGGTCAAGAAGATGCGCTGAAGAAAATGATTTTATAATTGTAACTTCGTACATTTCCACCTTTTTCGATTTTATTGTTAATAATTATTATCATATTTTACGAAGAGGGGGAATAATTAATTAGTATCAGGTGAAATCTACGGTTTTTTGGTGAAAATCACCACTTTTCTGGCAAGTATGATTATACATAATTTAGTTTTGTCTCGTACACAATAAATGTTTGTATTTGATTTTATACAATAATTTGTGATTTTTTTTTATGAAAAGCTGAAATTTTGTGCTTGGCATATAAATTGCTGTATATGAAAGCATCGGATATTAATGAAAAAAATTTAATAAAAAGAAATTCAACAGGTGACAAAACAAACAGTAAAAAATTTATTATCATTTAAGGAGGTCTATTATGTTAAAAATTTTCCGTAAAGAAGGGCAGAAAGGTTTTACGTTGATTGAGTTGATGATCGTTATCGCGATTATCGGTATTCTGGCAGCCATCGCCATCCCGCAGTTCATTCAGTATAGAAAAAGAGGTTATGTTGCGGCTATAAACAGTGATATTAAAAATGCGTATACTGCGTCCGTAGCTTATCTTGTTGATCATAACGCCTTGGCAACCGGCACTAATGATCTTCAGGCAGGTGGTTATGTACCTACTTCCGGTGTAACCTCTACAGTGGTATCT
>AWGX01000893.1 GCA_000495415.1 Smithella sp. ME-1
GAATTATCCCGCAAAGCGGAGGGTATGCTTTTCTTCATACCCGTGGCAGGAATAAGATCATCTTATTCCATTTTTTTAAAAGATTTCGAAAGCTAACAAACTATACAAGTCAAAGTCAAGGAAAAACCCCCAATAGAGAAAACATCAGAATTTCATTGAACAAAAAACCCGTATATGTAATCATACAACCTCGATTTTATATATAATGGATTTGTCATATCGGCGCAGGCTGGCGAAGTGCCACTCATGGTATATCCATTTTGTTTTCCATGGATTCCCGCCTTCGAGACTGTGTTGCAATTCGAAAAATGTCGTTCCATATCCTC
>AWGX01000894.1 GCA_000495415.1 Smithella sp. ME-1
TAAAGATAACTTCAAGGCTTCCGTTAAAATTTTGCCGGTACGTGAAGATTTGACAATGCCGGTGCAGGAACAGCTTGTTGTAGAGCTTTATTCGAAATAAATAATTATTTTCATAAACCGGCTAAAGGATGGGTTTAATTATGCAAAGGAACTGGTCACGTTTGATTCGTCCCAAGCGTATAGAAGTTGATGAAGCTACACATACGCGTAGTTATGGAGAGTTTACCATTCAGCCATTGGAACGTGGCTTTGGTATAACATTGGGCAATGCGTTAAGAAGGATACTGCTTTCTTCTATTCAAGGCGCGGCAATTGTTTCAGCCAAGATTGAAAGCGTATTGCATGAATTTTCAACTCT
>AWGX01000895.1 GCA_000495415.1 Smithella sp. ME-1
ATCCAGCAAGGAGCTTCACGCGAAGACATCACGGCAGGAATAGTCATCTCTATTGTTTCCAACTATCTCAACAGAGTCGTTGGTAACAGAACCATCGGCAATAATATTGTCCTGCAGGGAGGCGTAGCTAAAAATAAAGCAGTTCCTTTAGCCTTTGCCATGCTGCTTAATAAAGATATTCTTGTTCCTCCTGATCCTGAACTCATGGGCTGCTTTGGAGTTGCTCTGTTGGCGAAGCAAAAATTAATGGAAGGTTTCCTGACTAAGACTTCCTATGATCTAGATCAAATACTGGCCACCGATATTATTTATGAAAAAGAGTTTCAGTGCAAGTCTTGCGATAACTTCTGCCCTATTCGCATTCTCAGTGTCAACGACAATAAATACATGTTCGGCGGCAGATGTAATAAATATGCCAACATCAGAAAAAAGAAAGTCGTCAATGAAGCTGAGGTGTCTGATTATATTGAACAGCGAAACAATCTTCTTTTCAGGGAATGCGCTCCCGATCCCCATAATTTTATAAAGAAAAAAGAATGTATCGTTGGCATTCCCCGTTGCTTTTCCATTTATACCCTATGGCCTCTTTATTCCTGGTTTTTCCATTGTTTAGGCATCGAAATTTTTGTGTCTAAGAATATACCTGCTGAGGGAACGGCGCGGATAGAAAGCGCTTACTGTTTCCCGGCGGAAATAGCTCATGGTGCTGTTCAGGACATCTTCGAACGTAATCTGGATTATATCTTCCTGCCCCACTTCAAGGACATGGAAAGTTATGAAAAAAATCACCCGGCGAACTTTTGCCCCATCACTCAAAGTTTACCTTATTATATCAAAAAGGCTTTTCCGGAAATTCCGGAAGATAAATATCTGGCTCCGGTAATCAGCTTTATGTATGGAGAAGAAAAAGCAAGCGAATCCTTTACCGAGATGGGGTGTAAACTCGGTTTTGACGAACATGAATCCAAAAAAGCTTTTCTTATCGCTTACGGCAAACAAATGGATTATTTTACAAAGGCAGCCGATCTCGGGGAAAAAGCACTTGCTGAAGCCAGGAACGCAAAAAAACCGGTTATTGCTATCTTCGGCCGTCCTTATAATGCTTTTACGCCGGATGCTAATATGGACATTCCCAAAAAATACACCACCGGTGGCTATTCGGTTATTCCTTTTGATATTCTCCCTTTTGCTGATGCAGAAATTTATCATCACATGTACTGGTATTACGGTCAGCAGGACATGAAAGCCAGTGTACTTTTAAAAAATGAAGACAATATCTTCGTGACTTATATTTCCAATTTTTCCTGCGCGCCGGATTCCTTCCTGCTGCATTATTTGAAATGGATAATGGGTACAAAGCCTTTTCTAATACTCGAATTAGATTCACATACAGCCGATGCCGGCGTTGACACGCGTATTGAAGCTTTTTTAGATATTATCGAGGGATACAGATCAAAATTTAAAGATATTTACGAAGAAAGATATGACAACAATCTTCGCTTCGTTAATAATCAAGGTGAGGAAATTTATATCAGGAACACGTCTACAGGAGAAAAAATTTCCATTAAAAATAATCCGCGCGTTAAAGTTTTGCTCTCGAGTATGGGTAGACTCTCAGCTGAACTTATGGCGGCAACTGCCAGATCATCCGGAATTAATACTGAAGCAATGCCCATTCCCGACATAAATACTTTACAAATGGCACGGGATCATGCCTCCGGCAAGGAATGCGTACCTTCACACCTGGTTCTGGGCAGCGCCCTTCAATATTTTTTCTCAGACAAATATCGCAAAGACGAAATCTATCTTTTGTTTGTTCCTACTACATCAGGACCATGCCGGACGGGCCAGTACTCCGTTTTCTTTGAAAATATTTTTAAAGATTTGCGGCTGG
>AWGX01000896.1 GCA_000495415.1 Smithella sp. ME-1
TTGTCATTGTTAAACTGCTCTTTCCATCGCCTCAACAGATTCGGATGAAGATCTAGATTACGGGCTGCTTCTGAAATGTTGTATCCCTGCTCGGTTACAAGTTTAACGGCATCTATTTTAAATTGTTTCGTATAGCTCCTTCGCTTTGCTGTCATTCCTCACCTCCAAAAGTTTATTCTTTATAACACTCTTTTCGAGGTGTCCACAATCACTGTACCAGTTCA
>AWGX01000897.1 GCA_000495415.1 Smithella sp. ME-1
CGCCTGGTATAATTCGTCCAGCAAACTTCAGTGCACTTTGTTTCTAAAGCTTGGGTCTCATTATCAGCGAGTGTAATTATGGAGCGGGCGACCGGGCTCGAACCGGCGACGTCCAGCTTGGGAAGCTGACATTCTACCACTGAATTACGCCCGCTCACGAAGGTGCTAATGTTATTGAACACTAATATTTTGTCAAGGTGTTTTTAATGACACTCCAATTCCGAAAGCGCAGCGCAGCGGAATTGGCTAGTGGAATTATCCCAGGAACGAAGTGACGTGGGATTTGAGACTCGCTAAGAGCGAGATTAAGCTGCAGCAATCATGTTGATTGCTGCAAAACATTTCGGTTCAAGCTGCGAGCTTGAACCAGCAAAATATTGCCATTTAATATCCTCCGCTGGCGGAGGTGT
>AWGX01000898.1 GCA_000495415.1 Smithella sp. ME-1
ACGGGCAACCGTCTTTATCTACAACCACACCGGCAGGAGTACCGGGACATTTATCCAGGTAATCCGGAACACCATCATTATCCGAATCTATTGGACAACCGTCTTTGTCTACCTTCACACCGAGCGGCGTATCGGGGCACTGATCAACATCGTCAAAAACTCCATCCTGGTCGGAATCATACACTTTCTTTTTCCCACCGAAAGCAAAGTTAACGCCTAAGCTGACAAGCAAATCGTTATATTTATCATTCAGCGGCATAATATGGCGAACATCTGCCCTCAGGGCAACATTATCAGTTATGAAAAATTTCACGCCGGCGCCGTAATCAACGGTAAGCTTATCTTCTTTCTCAAAATCAGAACCGTAATGCATGCC
>AWGX01000899.1 GCA_000495415.1 Smithella sp. ME-1
GATCAAGGCATGCAAAAAAGGACGTGAAGAATTCAAGGCTGCGGCTGATGAGAATTTCAAAAAAGTAGAAAGTTTCTTCGGCTCCAAATAAAAGATTGCATCTTAAAAAAAGCCGCCTCGATTTATCGCGGCGGCTTTTGAATTAAACTTCAATTTAATTAGATTCAATTATAACAAAAATAATGAAGCACACCTTTATTTTATCTTGATTATTAAAACCATTTCGATTGGAAGCTGCCGC
>AWGX01000900.1 GCA_000495415.1 Smithella sp. ME-1
CCTTCCACTTTAACTATATCAGCATTCTGGCTGATTTTAACATTTTTAGGAAATGTTACCGGTTTTTTACCTATTCTCGACATGAAAAAACGCTCCTGATTAATACCATTATTACCAAACGTTACAAAGAACTTCTCCGCCAACCCTCAATTCCCTGGCTTCCGCATCGGTAATAACACCGTTTGAAGTTGAGAGAATAGAAATTCCATAACCATTTAACACTTTAGGGATACTGTCAGAAGCAACATAAACCCTCCGCCCAGGCTTACTAACTCTTTTAATATTTGTGATCACAGTACGCTTGGCATCAGGATATTTTAGCACTATTTCCAACATCTGTTGTCCCTTTTCATTTTTTACCTTGTCGTAGTTACTGATGTATCCCGATTTCTTTAATACCTTCGCAATATTGATGTTCATCTGGGACATATTAACATTGACTGTTTTAAAACGAGCTTTATTTGCGTTTCTGACTCTAGTTAACATATCGGCAATAGGATCCGTCATTCC
>AWGX01000901.1 GCA_000495415.1 Smithella sp. ME-1
CTGCCGCAAAATCAAAACCGATCTTGGGGTGCACCTGTACCTGACGCAAACCGTATTGAGTTATTTCCACAGGATCTTCCGCCGTCCATATTTTTCTGTCCGGACGATTAATGTGGTGCAATGAGGCATGCAGTGTGGTTGTTTTACCGGAACCGGTAGGACCAACACACAAAATCATGCCGTAAGGTTTGGAAATAATACTAGTTAGTTCGTTGTAATTGCGTGAAGATAAAGCCATATCCTCCAGAGGCATTGTCTCGCCTTTAGCTAAAATACGCATAACAACATCTTCCACACCACCCTGGGTGGGAATTGTCGCTACACGCAATTCAATTTCATCTCCATTAGAACGCCTGAATTTAATCTTGCCGTCCTGTGGCAGTCTCTTAATCGTGATATCCAGGTTGGACATAATTTTAATACGAGAAATAAGTGCGGCACGGTAGCTGAAAGGAACCGTTTGATAAAGACCGCAGTCTCCATCGACACGAAACCTGATTTCTACATTCTTTCTGTCTACATTTGGTTCGACATGTATGTCTGAAGCGCGGCGATTATAAGCATCATTAATAATTTTATTGACCAGCTGCATGATGACACTGTCTGATTCGGTGACCATCTCATCGCCTTCTTCATCTTCCTGTGTCGAATCGTCACCCTCCATTCGCCCTAATATTTCTGTGAAAGAGTGCTCATCATCGGGAGTGTTATAAAAAAGGTTAATATACTTGATTATGTCATCTTCCAGGGCGACGTCGTAGTTTATCTGCTTGGTTTTTAAAAGGGTCTCGATAGTATCCTTCTTGATGATATTGTTCGGGTCATCCATGATTATGTGAATTTTGTCACCGATTTTTTCCAGCGGTACCCAAAGTTCACGGCGCAGATAATTTTTTTTCAAATCTTTAATTAAATGTCCCGGGATAGGCATTTTTTCATTATATCTGATAAAACGACAATTATAGAAATCCTCGAATGCTCGGCCGATATCTTCTTTAGATATTTTGTATTTCCTCATGAGGAAATTTTCCATTGATTCTTTTTTTTCGCGCGCTTCTTTCCATGCGTTTTCCAGTTCTTCTTCTTTAATCAAATCGTGAGTTATCAAATAATCAAACCGCGTTTTCCGGTGACGGACAAAACGTTGTTGGTTATAAAAAGCAACACCAAGAACTTCG
>AWGX01000902.1 GCA_000495415.1 Smithella sp. ME-1
AGCTGCAGCGGCTAAATGAATCAACAAAGAGAAACAAATAGCAGGCACAAATTTGTTTGTATTATTTGTCTGTTTGATAATTCTCATCTGATAAAAATACTTATTTCTTTATCAATTTTTCCGCCATTTTAACGGCTTCTACTCCATCTTTGGCGAAATGTGCGCCGATTGATTTTGCATAATTTTCGGTAAGCACGGCTCCGCCGACCATAAAATGTATTTGGAATCCATTTTTTTGCGCCAATGTTATCACATCTTTCATATTTACCATCGTTGTAGTCATTAAAGCTGAAAGACCGATTATGTCCGGCATTTCTTTTTTGGCGGTTTCTATAATATCTTCAGCGGAAACGTCTTTACCCAGGTCAATAACACAGTAACCGTGATTTCTCAAAAGAAGAGCGACTATATTTTTCCCGATATCGTGTATATCACCCTTAACGGTTGCCAATAATATTTTGCCCTTATTTTCGATGGGACCCTTCTTTAATTGCGGATCCAGGTAACCAAGAGCTTTTTTCATTGTTTCTGCGGCGGCCATCAGCTGCGGCAAAAAGAAGATTTTTCTTTCGTATAGATCACCCACCTGAACAATGGAGGGAATCATAATTTTATCTACAAGATCCTGAGCTGAACTGCCGGCAGAAAGCTCTGTCTCTATTAAGGACAAAATGTTATCTCTGTCGCCGTTAATTATTGCGTCGACGATCTTTTCCCGCGTCGTAAGAACCTTTGCCGCGGTAGTTGAGGAACTAACAGCAGTTTGAGCTGAAAAATGTTCAATAAAACGCAAAGCATCTTTATCTTTGGCCAGAAGAACATCTCCGGCTTTCTTAACATTCATGATTTCAGAACTGGCGGGATTGGCAATAGCCATAGTTAAGCCGCAGAACTGCGCCATGGCCAAAAAAGTGGCGTTGAGCCAGGGGCGTCCGGGCATGCCAAAGGAAACATTGGAAAGACCCAAATTGGTTTTACTTTTAAAAGTATGTGTACACCAGTGCAGAGTTTTAAGTGTTTCTCCGGCAGCATCGGGATTAGATGCAACAGCCATGACCAGACAATCAACAATAAAGTCATCTTTAGTAAAGCCGAATGTTTTTGCCTTCTGGAAAATATTTTTTATAATTGTCTGCCGTTTTTGAGATGTCTGCGGTACTTCGCCGCCGGTCAGGGGCAATAAAATAAACATAGCCCCGTACTTCGCGGCCAAAGGCAGGAGTTTGTTTATTTTTTCTTTTTCGCCGGAAATGGAGTTAATCAGTATTCGACCGGGATATATTCGGAGTGCCGCTTCAATTGTTTTTACATGGGAAGAGTCGATAACCAGCGGCAGCTTTGTTGTTGTGGATAAAAGAGAAATTACTTCTTTAATTGTTTTAACTTCATCAATGCCGGGTTGACCAACGTTAACATCGAGCAAATTGGCACCCTGGTTTTCCTGATCCAGGGCCATCTGGCGGATAATCGATGTTTTCCCTTCCAGAAGTTCCTGCTGGAGGGCTTTCTTGCCGGTAGGGTTTATTCGTTCGCCTACTATAAAAAGGTGGCGGTTTTCAGTCAAATGTACAAAACCGCGCGCTGAACTTAAAGCGCTGATCGATTTTCTTCGCGGGTTACATGGCTTGAGTCTTGCGGCTACTTTGGCCAATTCTCTGATGTGTTCCGGTGTTGTACCGCAGCAGCCGCCAAGCAGATTTGCTCCGGCCTTGGCAAGATTGCGTCCGAAAGACGCAAACGTTTTTGCATCCATTTCGAAAATGGTTTTTCCGTTTTCAAGTCGCGGCATTCCGGCGTTTGGTTTTGCTAAAAGCGGCACGGTAGCGAAGGGTTTCATAGCTGCGATAAATTCAACCATTTTTTCAGGGCCGGTGGAACAATTGCAGCCTACAGCATCAGCGCCAAGGCTCTGTAAAGTAATGAGTGCTGTTACCGGATCAGTGCCACCCAGCGTATAACCATCTTTTTCATAGGTCATAGAAACAATAGTGAAAATATCTTTAATCTCTTTTACAGCAATGAGTGCCGCACGTGCTTCCTGAATGTCGATCATGGTTTCAATAACAATCAGATCACAGCCGCCGTCAATCAAACCAAGTATCTGCTCTTTAAATGTATCTACTGCTTCTTCAAAAGCCAGCGGACCGAATGGTTCTACGAATAAACCCGTAGGGCCGACATCACCGGCTATCAATGTTTTATTATCGCAGGCCTGCTTGGCCAGACGCGCCAGTTCAAAGTTTATTTGATAGGAGTTTTCTTTAATGCCGTATTGTTTCAGTTTAAAACGATTAGCGCCGAAAGTGCAGGTATAGACTACTTGCGCGCCCGCCTTTTGATAAGATGCATACAAGTCCGCCATAATTTCAGGATTTTTTATGCACCAGTATTCGGGGCAAACGCCGCCGGGCATTCCTTTCTTTTGCAATTCCGTGCCCATGGCGCCGTCCAGAATGATAAGTTTTTTTGTCAAAAGATTTTTAATTTTGACAGCTTCAGCCACAAAATTCTCCTTTAAATCAATCAATGTTAATTTTAAGGCGCTCTTATATCATCTTTGAATCAAGAAGTGTGATTTTTTTTGGAATTAATAGTCAGAATAATGGTTTATCCGGTTTTGTATATTTGTAAACTGCAATACCGGCTGTTTCAAAGTTTTCAGTTCATGAAAGCTGGTATTTTTTCTCTCGAAATAATCTCATGCACGTCTCGGCTACATCAACGTCATAGAGAATCCCTTTATTTTTTTCAATTTCTCCAAGGGCTGCTTCAATCCCTAATGAAGCACGATATGGGCGGTGAGATGCCATGGCTTCCACAACATCTGCGACAGCCAGAATACGGGCTTCTATGAGAATTTCATCCCCTTTCAGATTTCTTGGATAACCCGTGCCGTTAATTCTTTCATGATGCTGGTAGATTATTTCCGCCAACGGCCAGGGAGATTCCACATTCTCCAACATTTCGTATCCGCTGTGAGCATGTTCTTTAATCAAAGAAAATTCGATGTCTGTTAATTTTGTAGGTTTGGACAATATTTCAGCAGGTATGGATAATTTGCCGATGTCATGGATAGC
>AWGX01000903.1 GCA_000495415.1 Smithella sp. ME-1
AAAAAAAATAATAAAATGGCTGAGGATGAACTTTTTACCGCACAGGAAGAAGTTCAAAAGTTGACAAATCAGTATATCGAAAAAACAGATAAAATACTGGCAGTAAAAGAAAAAGAAATAATGGAGATCTAAATAGAACCTTTCATAAATGTAAATAATGGGGAGTCAAGAGCTCCCCATTTGTTTTTCCGGGTATGTTTGATAAACATTGTTTTATCCAAGATTACGCAATAGATATTTAAGAAACAAACACTGTCATTTCGAGGAAT
>AWGX01000904.1 GCA_000495415.1 Smithella sp. ME-1
GTATATTTCCCAAATGTTTTTCGCTCACGCCACCGGTTTTTTACCATGGTTATGGCATCCGATCATCGAAGAGTTGACACCGCATCATGAGGCCTGGGCTCCTTATATCTGTAATTATCGTGAATGTGATCCGGAAAAAGGTTTGGGCTGGGATGTTATCGCCAGAGATTTAATCGGTTTTTGCAGTTTTCAAAATATCACAGATAATCTGGCCGTCGGGCATTCGATGGGTGCCACGGTTATAGCCATTGCCTCGGCATTGTTTGGCCTGCAGCCGCGCGGCATGATTTTAATTGAGCCGATTTTCCTGCCGGAAGAAATTTATTCCATTGATATGAGAATCAAAGATCATCCGCTGGCTTCGCAGTCGATAAAAAGAAAAAACAAATGGCAAGATGAAAAATCAGCCCTGGAATATCTTCAGTCGAAATCGCTCTTTGCCGGATGGGATGAACAAATGCTTGAGTTTTATGTGAAGTATGGAATGAAAAAACAAGCTGAGGGTGATTTAAAGCTTACCTGTTCGCCGCGAAATGAAGCTGCACTGTTTATGGGCGGCAACAGTACCAATCCATGGCCGTTGCTTAAGAAGTTGACCTGTCCGGTTCTTATAGTGGAAGGGGAGAAAAGTACCAATAAAGAATTTATCGATTTAAAGAGGGCTGCTTCTTTATTGGTTAACGGAAAGTATAAATCAGTTCCTGATGCCGGGCATTTAATTCCCATGCAAAAACCTAAAGAAATAGCTAAAATCATAACAGATTTTTTGGCGAAGGTGTTTTAGGAAACGATTGACGAATTTCAATAAATATGTAAAGTTCCCACCAGAAGTACACTAATAAAAATCATTAAGGAATATTGGTTGATGGCTGAAAATGAAAAAAATCAGCATCATTTGGAAGCTGAAGAAAAAAGCGCACCAGGAATTTGTCTGACACGACCATTTGCCTTTGTCGGAGAGAAAGTTATCATTTGGATTAATATCTTAGGGACGGCCACTATTTTCCTTTGCATTGCACTTTGGAAAACTTTTCGACCAAAGCAGTTTTCTAAAGTTGTTCACCAAGTCTATTATATCGGAGCCAGCTCCACAACAATAATCATTCTGGTAAGTTTATTTACCGGCATGGTGCTGGGCCTTCAATCATACCATGCCCTGAGTCAGTTCGGTGCAGTTGGTGGATTGGGTGCTCTGGTTTCTCTTTCCTTGATCAGGGAACTGGGGCCGGTGCTGACGGCTATCATGATTACAGCTAGAGCTGGATCTGCCATCACGGCGGAAGTAGGCATACAGCGCATTTCTGAACAGATCGATGCTTTGCATACCATGCGTATTGATCCGTTTCGCTATCTCATTAGCCCGAGAATAACCGCTTCGCTTATCAGCTTCCCCCTGCTGACAGCCGTTTTTGATTTAATTGGAATTATCGGCGGCTATATTACTGCCGTCGCGCTTTTAGGATTGAATGCCGGAGTTTATTCCCACAGTATTTTAACCAATGTGGACATGAAAGACCTCTCTGACGGTTTTGTTAAGTCCATAGTATTTGCGATTATTGTTGCTACCGTTTGCTGTTATCAGGGGTATTTTGTGCACATGCGTAAGGATAGCCACGGCGCCAAGGCTGTGGGTCTGGCGACAACTTCGGCCGTCGTTACCTCCTGTGTTTTGGTTCTTGTTTCTGATTACGTGGTGACTTCACTGCTTTTGATATAGAGAAATTTATGAGTACAGTGCCATTAATTGAATTTAAAAATATTACCAAGCGGTTTGGGTCGCATACTGTCCTGAATAAAGTAAATCTGCAGATATATGAGGGACAGGTAACTACAATTATCGGATTATCCGGTTCGGGAAAAAGTGTGCTGCTCAAGCATATCATCGGTCTGCTTAAGCCTGACGAAGGTACTATTTTCTTTCGTGGCAAACCGGTGAGCGAAATGAAAAAATCCGAAGTATCATCTTCTCTTCGTCAGATAAGTTATATGTTTCAGGGCAACGCTTTGTTTGATTCTCTGAATGTCTACGATAATATCGCTCTGCCTCTGAAAGAGACCACCTATTTGAAAAAAGCGGAAATTGACCGTAGAGTTATGGCAAGAGTCGAACAAACAGAACTTACCGAGGCAGTTTACAGGTATCCGTCGGAACTTTCCGGGGGCATGCAAAAAAGAGTGGCGCTGGCACGCGCGCTTATAACCGATCCGCAAATAGTTTTG
Source organism: Smithella sp. ME-1 (assembly GCA_000495415.1). The sequence goes on from AWGX01000904.1 coordinate 2,221, forward strand.
TTTGATGAACCCACAACCGGTCAGGATCCCGTACGGAAAAACGCGATTTTGAGTATGATTGCCCAATATCAGAGAAAATTTAATTTTACGGCAATCATGGTCAGCCATGAAATTCCCGATGTATACTTTATTTCCAACCGGATTCTGGCCCTCTATGATAAAGCCATTGTCTTTCAGGGAACGCCGGAAGAACTGAGTAATTTTAATCATCCTTTTAACGATGAAGTTATCAATAGTCTGGAGAATTTGCAGAAGGAACTGACTGGTCTGTATTCCCAGCGAAAATTTAAAATTTTAAATTATGCCCAGTTGAAACGCGGAGAAACCGGAGAAAATTACTGCGTTGTTGTTTTTACTCTTTCAGATCTCGACGCAGTTATTGCTGATCTGGGGCACGACAGGGCGCAGGAAATTATCCATGCGATGGGGTTGTATATTGATAAGCACTTCGGCGCGATAGGCGGTTTTTCCACCCGCCGTAAGACAAGTGAATTTGTCACAGTGCTTCCTTATTCGAATATGACGGAAGCCGAGACAATTATGAATGATTTTGTCAGAGATTTTCAGGAACAGGGAATCAGCGACATCTGGAAAGAAGCTCAGAAATCTGCGCCTTCGGATAAATGTATTGATTTTGCGATCAGGGCGGGAATTGCCGAAGGACAGCCCGCTGCTGAAATAGATTCCATTATAGACTTGGC
>AWGX01000905.1 GCA_000495415.1 Smithella sp. ME-1
AGATGATATCGAGGCGGCAAGGAGAAGGCTCCGCAGGCGTATTACTGATACGTCGAGGAAGCCGACGACGCAGCCAACAAAGATAGGGCTTTGATTTAGAACTGGAGTAAGAAAAGCGGGGAGGCTTTAAAACCTCCCCGCCAAGAGTTGCTGTTTTTAGGTATGTTTATTCACCGACAAAAGATTCAATGGGAATATTCATCGCGCTCTGTTCATCTTTCTTCAGATTTTCCGTTTTGGCCGGAACTAATGCTGTAATGCGATTAATGAAGAACCTGGCACCTTCAATCTTACCCCGATAGAAGGCTTTCTCCTTTTCACTTGTTGACGGATCAAAGAACTTCTTAAGGGCTTCTGTTGCCATTCTGAGATGCAGCCAGCCTACGAGGGCGTCACCCAGACAGTTAAGATAATCGCAGGCGCCAATCAAAGGAACGAATGGTGTCGTACCGATCATCTTGGAGAAA
>AWGX01000906.1 GCA_000495415.1 Smithella sp. ME-1
AATAAACAATTCGTTGTCGTTGGCGCAAAAGAGGAAAAATTCTACGATAACATTATAATTTCCGCAATGGGCAGGATTGTTTTTGATTCATCGGACAGATTCCATTACCTTGCAGTAATGAATAAAGGCGTCTATCTTGTTGATGTTAAAATAGGTGGAAATTAGTCTAAGCGTATTATATTTCTAGATTTATTACCAGATTAATTTGTGCAGTCGAACTGTGTGATACCAGTCAACTATCATGAATTCACCTGGGGACAAAAAGTTGTTCGTTGTGTCAGCATAGCATAGATAACACGTATCAACTTATGAGCAGTAGCTAATACAGCCTTCTTGTAAGGTAATCCCTCCTTTCTTCGTTTGAGATAGTAAGCATGAAAAATATCAGTGTATTGAATCACGCTTGTTGTCATCATCCAGATGATCCTCCGCAGGTGACGGTTACCACGTTTCGTTATCCTCCCCCTGCCTTCATGTTGGCCGGATTGGTAAACAGCAGGATCTAATCCCGCCATGGCAATGATTTTGCCGGAACATTCAAAATTATTGATGTCGCCACCCATCTCAACAAGAAAATTGGCGGCAGTTTTGTCTCCGATACCTTTTATGGAAGTCATAATGTTTATATCTTCTTCCATTAGTTTCCGTGCCATCTCAATCAGCATGTCTGTAATCTCCTGAAGAGCTTCTTCAAGGTGAAGGAGCAGACCTATTTTCTGTTTTATAATCATTTCTTTGGCGGGACTGTTGGTGCCTACCGAAGAACGGGCCACCTTGATCAGTGTCTTAGCAAACGCCTCTCTTTTATGACCATAGGAATCCGCAATCAACATCTGAGACAATTGACCAATGTCCGCATCTCTAAGAGCATTTGCGGAAGGATATTGCTGCAAAAGCTTGAGAATAGACTTCGTAAATATACCAACCCTGTGCTCCAGTTCCGGAAAGGTGATATTCAGAAGCTGCTTGATCTCGATTTTTAAAGATGTCATCTCGTCAACCAAACTCTCCCGCTGGCGGGAAAGATCCCGAAGATCCGAAATCAAAGCCGGAGTAGCCCGTTGTATTAGGGTATCTCCATTCGCCAGAAGAAACCGGGCAATGACAACAGCATCCTTCTTGTCCGTTTTGGTCTTCCTGAGCTGCATCTTCACGTAATTGGAAATCAGCAAAGGATTGATGAGAATGACCTTGTAACCCTCAGCAACAAGATATGAGAAGAGATTAACATGATAGGATGCCGTAGACTCCATCCCGATCAAAACGGAGGAAAAGGAAACAGTGCCAAAATGTCGTTTCAGTTTCTCAAAACCCTTCCGATCCATGGTCGCTGAAATCTGAAAAAGCTTGGCCTCTTCACCTGTTATCCCACAGGCGTCAAACTTTTCTTTGGAAATATCTATCCCGACAATACAATCAAAGTTGCCTTTTAATCCTGACATCACATCACCTCCCGATAAGAAGTAAATGAAAAGCAGGTGCCGCAGCCTCCAGACCAATCCTCCAGCGTTACAAGGATTCTACGATCCAACCAACCTATTATGGTTCACAGAGGCTTGGGACATACTGAAATAAGGGCTATAATGCCCAGGAAGAAATGAGTCCTCCTGCCTTCCTAATTAATATTACAAATTAATTATACATCATTCTATATACGAATTCATGGTAGGAGGAAGGAATATTTTATAATAATATTTTGGGGAGAGTTTTCTCATCATTGATTATTAAATAAAGAAAAATATTTTCCGTAAAATGCGTTTGGATAGAATTCCTAATATATCTATAAGATTTTTTAAAAATTTACTTGACAAAAACATCTATAAAAATTAGATTCAGCGATTCGCTTAGGGGCGTAGTTGTGTTTTTTTGTGCTTAGTTAATATAAATATTTGATATTAAAGGAAATTATAACAAGGTTTGCTGGTGTAGCTCAATCGGCAGAGCAGCTGATTTGTAATCAGCAGGTTGCGGGTTCAAGTCCCATCACCAGCTCCAGTTAAACAATATGAGTTGGTGGGGTTCCCGAGCGGCCAAAGGGAGCAGACTGTAAATCTGCCGGCGTAGCCTACGGAGGTTCAAATCCTCCCCCCACCACCAGGGATTATTTAAGATTGAAACAGGCGGGAGTAGCTCAGTGGCTAGAGCGTCAGCCTTCCAAGCTGAGGGTCGCGGGTTCGAATCCCGTTTCCCGCTCCAGAAAAATAGGGGCAAAAATAATAAAAAATTTTGCCCACGTAGCTCAGTTGGTAGAGCACATCCTTGGTAAGGATGAGGTCACCAGTTCAATCCTGGTCGTGGGCTCCAGTTAAGGAGTGTTATGCGAAATAATATTATTTTAGCTTGTACGGAATGCAAGCAAAGGAATTATACAACGACAAAAAACAAGCGGACTATGCAAAATCGTCTGGAAATGAAGAAATACTGCAAGTTTTGCCGGGGTCATAAATTACATAGGGAGACCAAATAGTCTGTGTTGGTATAGGCCAGTAGCTCTAATGGATAGAGCGCCGGACTCCAAATCCGGATGCTGGGGGTTCAAGTCCCTCCTGGCCTGCCATTTTCCCCGGTACTGGGAATTTTAAATTATGGAAAAAGTAAAAGAAATAACTCAAAAAATAGTCCAATTTGTGAAAGAAGCTAAAGCAGAGCTGAAGAAAGTTACCTGGCCGACCCCTAAGCAGGCACTGGCATCTACCGCAGTCGTAATAATTTTAGTTTTCATAGTTGCTGTAGTTTTGGGAATAATTGATTTTGCACTAGCTAAAACAGTTAAATTTATATTGGGTTAAAAAATGGCTTTTAAATGGTATGTTGTTCATACCTATTCCGGGTATGAGAACAAAGTAAAGATGAGTCTTCAAGAAAGAATCGAAAAGACGGGCACTCAGGCTTTTTTCTCCGATATTCTTATTCCTGAAGAAGATGTCGTAGAGTTGATTTCAGGCGAGAAGAAAAATTCCAAGCGAAAGTTTTTCCCGGGATATATTCTTGTCCGCATGGAAATGACGGATGATACCTGGCATATTGTTAAGGATACTCCTAAAGTTACCGGTTTCATTGGTACTAAAGATAAGCCTTCGCCTATACCGGATAAGGATGTAGAAAATTTAAAATTCAGAATTGATGAAGGAACTTTGAAACCCAAGCCCAAATTCAAATTCGATATTGGTGATCATGTGAAGATCATTGATGGTCCTTTTACCAATTTTGATGGGGTTATTGATGAATTGAAACCTGAAAAAAGTAAGCTAAGGGTTATCGTGAGCATTTTTGGCCGGCCTACGCCGGTAGAATTGGATTTCATTCAGGTAACTCAAGGATAAAACAAACAAATAAAAAGAAAAAGAAGTATCAAAAATATTCAAATCAGGGTGATTTAAAATGGCAAAAAAAATTATTGCAAACATAAAGTTGCAAATAAAGGCGGGTAAAGCAACTCCTTCACCTCCCATCGGTCCGGCATTGGGACAGCATGGCGTCAATATTATGGAATTTTGCAAAGCTTATAATGCTATGACGCAAAGTCAGGAAGGAATGATTATTCCTGTGGTAATTACCGTTTATGCAGACAGGTCTTTTACATTTATAACAAAGACACCTCCGGTATCCGTGTTGCTTAAGCAAGCAGCAAAAATTGCTAAGGGAGCCAGTGATCCGAAGAGAGAAAAAGTTGGCTCAGTTACGGCTGGACAAGTGAAAGAAATTGCCGAATTGAAGTTTAAAGATTTGAATGCTGTGGATATTGATGGTGCTATAAAGACAATTTCCGGAACCGCAAGGTCTATGGGAATTGAAATTACAGGTTAATAAATACGAGGTTTTATTATGTTAAAAAGAGGCAAACGTATATTGGCAGCGAAAGCGAAAGTTGAACCGGGCAAACGATATTCGCTTCAAGAGGCTACAGAAATAGTTGTATCAACGGCTGGCACCAAATTTGATGAGACTGTGGATGCCGCCGTTCGTTTAGGCGTTAATCCTGCTCATGCCGATCAGATGGTGCGGGGAAGTGTGGTTCTGCCAAATGGCTTGGGAAAAACAGTAAGAGTTTTGGTCTTTGCCAAAGGAGAAAAGGAGAAAGAAGCTCTGGAAGCCGGTGCGGATTTAGTCGGTAATGATGATATTATTGAAAAGATTAAAGGCGGCTGGATGGAGTTTGATCGTGTTATCGCTACTCCGGATATGATGGGTTCCGTGGGAAAGATCGGTAAACTTTTAGGTCCGCGCGGGTTAATGCCAAATCCGAAGGTGGGAACCGTGACTTTTGAAGTGGCTAACGCGGTGAAGGAATTGAAGGCCGGGAAGGTGGAATTCCGCGTGGAAAAAGCGGGAATAGTTCACTCTCCCGTTGGGAAAGTATCTTTTGGTGCCGAAAAATTAAGAGAAAATGTCAGCGCTTTGCTGGAAACCATTATTAAATTGAAACCGGCGTCAAGCAAAGGAACTTATATTAAAAGCATTTCTATTTCCAGTACAATGGGTGTAGGCGTGAAAATTGATCCTCTCGATATAAAAGCTGCAGTTTAATGGAGAAAAATTAAGTTAGTTATAATAATTAAGGTCGAAGACAGCAGGTACAGAAGTTTAAACGAAAAAAGGCCTGCCGAGACTCGTATGATGAAAATAGTTGCTTTATTTTTCAAGGTAAACAATTTTTGGAAAACGGGAATCGGAATTTGGGTAAGGTTACCGTTTTTTTGTTCTGTATGTGGCTAGATTCTCCGGCCTCAAGAAAATAAAATAATTTTGAAAGGAGGCGGATAGATTGGATCGGGGAACGAAAGAGCAAATTGTATCTGAATTACATAAGAAACTCAAAGAAGCCAAATTAGGCGTTCTGACCAGCTTTAGCGGAATGAATGTCGAGAAAATGGAAGCTCTAAGAAATGCGTTGCGCAAGTCCGATGCTGAATGGAAGGTTGTGAAAAACACTCTTTTGAGGATTGCTTCAAAAGAAACCGATTTCAGTATACTTGACGATCATTTCAAATGGCCTGTTGCAGTTGTTTTGGGCTATAAAGACCCGGTGGGACCGACTAAAATTCTGATTGATTTTGCGAAGAGAAATCCAGAATTGGAAATCAAAGTTGGGCTGCTGGATAGTAAGTCTTTAACTAAGAGCGATCTTACTGTTTTGGCGGAATTACCCGGTAAAGAGGTTCTCTTGGGTAAATTGGTTTCGGTAATGGCAGCGGTACCGACATCGTTCGTGACCGTTTTAAGTGGCGTTCCGAGAAGCTTTGTGCAAGTGCTCAATGCCTATTGTGATAAGAAAAAAACTTTAAATTAATTAAAACATACAGAGAGGAATAGAAAAAATGTCAGAAATTACTAAGGACGATGTAGTCAAATTTATTGAAGGAATGACAGTATTGGAGCTTTCTGCTCTGGTGAAAGAATTGGAAGAAAAATTCGGTGTTTCCGCTGCTGCCCCCATGATGGCTGCTGTTGCCGTTCCCGGTGCTGCCGGAGCTGCTGCTCCGGCTGAAGAAAAAACCGAGTTTGATGTGGTATTGACAGGTTTCGGTGCGGAAAAAATTCAGGTAATCAAAGTTGTTCGCGCTATCACCAACTTGGGATTGAAAGAAGCGAAAGATCTGGTGGAAGGTGTGCCCAAGCCAATTAAAGAAGGCGTTTCCAAGGACGAAGCCGCAGATATTAAAAAGAAGATTGAAGAAGTCGGCGGGACTGTCGAGATTAAGTAACATAATCTCTAATAAATTATTTTAATTAAGGATGCTATGGGTGACTTTAGAAAATATTTTGGTCAGGTAAGGAAGATACTGGATATACCTAATTTAATCGAAATCCAGACACAATCTTATGAAAAATTCCTTCAGAAGGATATGGCGCCGGCAAAAAGAGGTAACTTTGGTTTGCAGGGCGCGTTTAAGAGTGTTTTTCCCTTTTCGGATTTTAGTGGGAAATGTTCTCTGGAATTTGTCAGTTATAGAATCGGTGATGTCCGGTACGATGTAAAGGAATGTATCCAGAAAGGCATGACCTATGCCGCTCCTTTAAAGATTGTGGTCAGGCTGGTTGTTTTTGATGTCGATCGTCCTGCTGAGGGAAAAAGCGGCAAGGAAACGTTAGAGACGAAGCAGATACGCGACATTAAAGAACAGGAAATATACTTTGGCGAAATTCCGCTGATGACTGAAAATGGCACTTTTATCATTAATGGAACAGAAAGGGTTATAGTTAGTCAGCTTCACCGTTCACCCGGCATCTTTTTTGATCATGATAAGGGCAAAACCGTCGCCAGTGGCAAGTTAATTTATTCGGCGCGAGTTATTCCCATCAGAGGTTCCTGGCTGGATTTGGAGTTTGATTCTAAGGACATTCTTTATGTCAGAATCGACCGCCGCAGAAAAATGCCTGTCACCATATTATTGAAGGCGCTGGGCAATTCTGCGGAATTTATTTTAAATTATTTTTACAGCATTGATAAAGTTGTCGTTGAAGATAAAAAGATTCATTTCGCTGTTGATAATTCTCTTGTTGGCCAGAAAGCGCCTGAAGACATCAAAGATCCTAAGAGTGCCGAGATAATCGTCAAGAAGGGTCGTAAATTAAATAAACCCCTTTTAAAAAGAATAATGGATGCGGGTATTAAACGTGTTGCAGTCAGTGAGTCAGAGCTTATCGGCAAGATTCCTTCTTCAGACATTCGTGATCCGAAAACAGGGGAGATTGTTTTCCGATGCAATGAAGAATTGCCCTTAAACTGGGTGGAAATAGCCCGTGAGAAGGGAATTAAAGAATTAAGTCTTATCCATCTTGATGAAGATATAGATAATGCGTCCATCAGGGATACTTTATTGATGGATCGCATTGACAGCACTGAAGACGCAATAATGGAAATATATCGTCGATTGCGTCCCAGTAATCCTCCGACTCCGGAAACGGCCGAAAAATTTTTCCAAAGCCTTTTCTTTGAAACTGAAACTTATGACTTGTCCAACGTCGGTCGTGCCAAGATGAATTACAAATTACGTATGAATGTGCAGACGAATATTACGACATTACGCAATGAGGATATTTTGTCCGCAGTTAAATATTTAATTGATTTAAAAAATGCTGTTGCGGAGTGCAGTGTTGACGATATTGACCATTTAGGTAACCGCCGGGTGCGGTCTGTTGGTGAACTTATTGAAAACCAGTACCGTATTGGTTTGGTGCGTATGGAGCGGGCAATCAAAGAAAAAATGAGTTTGCAGGATATCGAGACAATGATGCCGCATGACCTTATAAATGCTAAGCCTGTTTCGGCCGTGGTCAATGAGTTTTTCAATTCCAGCCAACTTTCTCAGTTCATGGATCAGACGAATCCTCTTTCCGAGATTACGCACAAGAGAAGACTATCCGCACTAGGTCCAGGTGGCTTGACCAGGGAGCGGGCTGGATTTGAAGTTCGTGACGTGCATCCAACTCATTACGGACGTATTTGCCCGATAGAAACGCCGGAAGGACCGAATATAGGGTTGATTGTATCTCTCAGCACTTATGCGAGAGTTAATGAATTCGGCTTTATTGAAACACCATACAGGATGGTGGAAAATGGTCGTGTATCAGATGATGTTCGTTTTATCACGGCAATTGAAGAAGAAAATCAAATTGTTGCTTCGGCAGACCGCCCCGTGGATAAACATGCTAAATTTGTTGAAGAGCTGATATCCGTTAGAAAAGGAGGCGATTTTATTTCGGTTATGCCGGAAGAAATTAAAATGATGGATGTTTCACCAACCCAGCTGGTCAGTGTGGCGGCAGCGTTGATTCCTTTTCTTGAGCATGATGACGCTAATCGTGCACTCATGGGATCCAATATGCAGAGGCAATCCGTTCCCTTGATGAGCCCGGAAGTACCGGTGGTGGGTACGGGTATAGAATCGGTTGTTGCCCGCGATTCCGGAGCTGTTGTTGTTGCCAAACGGTCGGGCGTTGTGGAAAGTGTTGATGCATCAAGAATTATTGTCAGGGCTGATCGTCCTGAAGAAGACGGTATTGACAGCGGCGTTGATATTTATAATTTAGCCAAATATCAGCGTTCCAATCAAGACACGTGTTTTAATCAGAAACCTATAGTCAATGTGGGTGATCGTCTGCATAAGAAAGATATATTAGCAGATGGTCCGGCAATTGATAATGGAGAGTTGGCGCTTGGACGGAATGTTATGGTTGCGTTCATGTCGTGGGGCGGTTACAACTATGAAGATTCCATTCTCGTCAGTGAAAGAATAGTTAAAGAAGATATTTTTACTTCGATTCATATTGAAGAATTTGAAACCATGTCCCGTGATACAAAATTGGGCAAGGAAGAAATTACACGTGATATTCCCAACGTTGGTGAAGAAGTTCTGAAAAATCTGGATGAAAGCGGTATCGTCTGTATAGGTGTTTCCGTAAAGCCAGGTGATATACTTGTCGGTAAAATTACTCCTAAAGGAGAAACTCAATTATCAGCTGAAGAAAAACTCCTGCGGGCGATTTTCGGTGAAAAGGCCAGTGATGTGAGAGACACATCTTTGCGTGTACCTCCAGGCGTTGAAGGAACAGTCATCGATGCCAAAATATTTACTAGAAAAGGTGCGGAGAGTGATTCGCGGTCGGAAGCGATTGAAGCGGATGCTATAGAGCAAATTACGAAAGACAGGGATGATGAAATCCGTATTCTAACGGAAGCAATCAAGAAAGATATTACAAAGCTTGTTGTCGGAAAAACAGCGGCAACTAAAATAACCGATGCTAAAAAGAAAGTAATTTTGAAAAAAGGCGACAAAATCACTAAAGAAATCTGGGCTGATTTACCTTTCTCCAACTGGAAAGAAATCACTATTGCTGAAAACGACGGTTCAGAAGAAAAAATCAATAATATGATCACATCTCTGGAGAGAAAGATTGATTTTGTCCATGCTCATTTTGCGGAAAAACTGGAAAAGATTAAAGCCAGCGATGAGCTTCCTACCGGTGTTATTAAAATGGTCAAAGTTTATGTTGCCATTAAGAGAAAACTTTCCGTAGGCGACAAGATGGCAGGCCGTCACGGCAACAAAGGCGTTCTGTCACGTGTTTTGCCGGAAGAAGATATGCCTTATTTTGCTGATGGAACTCCGGTGGACATTGTTCTGAATCCGTTGGGCGTTCCCTCGCGAATGAATGTCGGACAAATTCTGGAAACTCATCTGGGGTGGGCGGCGAAGTCAGTAGGGGAAGGCTTGAGTGAACTATGGAAGAAGAATTCTAATTTAAGTAATGTTAAAAATGAGTTGAAAAAAGTTTATTCTTCTCCGGATTTTGACAAATTTATTGATCAGGCTTCCGGCGAAGAAACAAGAAGATTTGTGGGTCGTTTGAAAAAAGGGATGCTTGTAGCCAGTCCTGTTTTCGATGGATGTTCCGAAGAACAAATAAGAGAAATGTTAAGAAAAGCTAATCTGCCGGAAACGGGCCAATCCATTCTTTTTGACGGAAGAAACGGCGAACCGTTTGATCAGGAAGTAACTGTTGGAATTATTTACATGATGAAATTGCACCACCTGGTTGATAATAAAATCCATGCGCGTTCTATAGGTCCATATTCTTTGGTAACCCAGCAGCCGTTAGGCGGTAAAGCTCAATTCGGCGGTCAGAGACTTGGAGAAATGGAAGTCTGGGCCATGGAAGCTTACGGTGCCGCTTATGCATTGCAGGAATTCCTCACGGTCAAATCCGATGATGTAGCAGGGCGAACAAGAATTTATGAATCTATCGTAAAAGGTGAGCATACATTTGAATCAGGCCTTCCGGAATCCTTTAATGTGCTTGTTAAAGAACTTCAGGGACTTGGATTAGACGTGGAATTGGTTGAAGAAACCGACGAACTGAGCTTATAAAGTCAGTTAATTATAATTAATAGAATAAATAAACTTTAATTTCAAATGACTATTTAATAGTACAGGAGAAAATCAGTGGAAGACGTTTTCAGTTATTTTGAGAAACCGAAAAATCAAATCAAATTCAATGCAATGAAAATTTCCATCGCTTCGCCGGATAAAATAATTTCCTGGTCTCGCGGTGAAGTAAAGAAACCGGAAACAATTAATTACCGGACATTTAAACCGGAAAAAGATGGACTTTTTTGCGCAAAGATTTTCGGGCCGGTAAAAGATTACGAATGCCTTTGCGGGCGTTACAAGCGAATGAAACATCGCGGAGTGGTCTGTGAAAAATGCGGTGTGGAAGTCATTCAGTCCAAGGTTCGCCGCGAACGCATGGGTCACATTACTCTGGCAACTCCGGTGGCTCATATCTGGTTTTTAAAGAGTCTTCCCAGCCGTATCGGCAATGCTGTTGATTTGCTCTTGAGAGATTTGGAAAAGGTTCTTTATTTTGAATCCTGGATTGTTCTCGATCCCAAAGCCACACCTTTGAAGAAAAAAGAGTTGCTGACAGATGAAGAATACGAGGAAGCAAGAGAACAATATGGTCAGAATGGCTTTGTTGCCGGGATTGGTGCCGAAGCGATAAGACAACTGCTGGAAGAGATTGATTTGGATAAACTCTATGAAGAACTGCGCACGGAAATCATTACTTCTTTTTCCGATACCAAGAAAAAGAAACTTATTAAAAGATTAAAAGTAATAGAAGCTTTACGCAAGTCCGGAAATAAACCGGAATGGATGATATTAACTGTTCTGCCGGTTATTCCGCCTGATTTACGTCCATTGGTTCCTCTTGATGGCGGCCGCTTTGCCACATCTGACCTTAACGATTTATATAGACGGGTTATTAACAGGAATAATCGTTTGAAGCGTTTACAGGAATTAAACGCACCGGAAATAATTATCCGCAATGAAAAACGTATGCTTCAGGAAGCCGTGGATGTTTTGTTTGATAACGGTCGTAGGGGCAGAGCTATCACAGGTACCAATAAGAGACCGCTTCGTTCTTTATCGGACATGTTGAAGGGTAAGCAGGGTCGTTTCCGTCAGAACCTGTTAGGTAAACGTGTTGACTATTCGGGCCGTTCTGTTGTTACGGTTGGACCTGATTTAAGGCTTCATCAGTGTGGTTTGCCCAAGAAAATGGCCATCGAACTTTTTAAACCGTTTATTTACAATCGTCTGTTGGAAAAAGGTTATGTCACTACCGTAAAAAGTGCCAAGAAAATGGTAGAAAGAGAAACCGCAGAAGTTTGGGATGCGCTCGATGAAGTTGTACGCGAATATCCGGTTATTCTGAATCGGGCACCAACGCTGCACCGTTTAGGCATGCAGGCTTTTGAGCCGGTGTTGATTGAAGGCAAGGCCATCCAGCTTCATCCGCTGGTTTGCACAGCGTTCAATGCTGACTTTGACGGCGATCAAATGGCGGTACATATTCCACTGTCTATTGAAGCTCAAACAGAAGCCCGTGTGCTCATGATGTCTACTAATAATATTCTTTCTCCGGCGAACGGTAGTCCGATTATCATCCCCAGCCAGGATATCGTTTTGGGTATTTATTATCTTACGAGAGCCAAAACCGGAGTAAAGGGCGATGGGATGATTTTTGCCGGTCCGGATGAGGTTCGCTCAGCCATTGATTCCGGTGCGATTGATTTACACGCGCGCATTAAGGTGCGTATTAATTCAGAGCTGAAGGAAACCACTGCGGGAAGAATAATACTTTCGGAAATAGTTCCTCCGGAAATTGATTTCGATATGGTCAATAAGTTAATGAATAAAAAGGAACTGACCAACCTGATTGATTATTGTTATCGTTTATGCGGCGATAAGACAACGATTCTTTTGTGCGATAGACTCAAGGATTTGGGCTTTAAATATGCCACTATTTCCGGGCTTTCCTTTGCTGTTGGTAACATGATTATTCCGGAGCAAAAGAAAAAAATTGTTCTTCAGGCTGATAAAGATGTTTTCAAAATACAAAGACAGTACATGGACGGTTTGATTACTGACGGCGAGCGTTACAATAAGGTCGTGGATATCTGGGCGCAGGCTACAGAAAAAATAGCATCTGAAATGCTCAAAGGTATCAGTACCGAAGACGTTGCTGCCGCTGATGGAAAGAAACGTAAAATTGAAAGTTTTAATCCTATTTACATGATGGCTGATTCCGGCGCTCGCGGTTCAGGACAACAGCTCCGGCAGTTGGCTGGTATGCGCGGACTGATGGCTAAACCGTCCGGTGAAATTATTGAAACACCTATAACAGCTAATTTCCGCGAAGGCTTAACAGTTCTTCAGTACTTTATCTCTACACATGGCGCCCGTAAAGGTCTGGCTGATACCGCGTTAAAGACTGCCAATTCCGGTTATCTTACCAGAAGGCTGGTTGATGTTGCTCAAGACTGCATTATTACAGAGAATGATTGCGAAACAGTTGATGGCGTGTATGTTTCCGCGCTGATGGAGGGCGGTGAAATTATTGAAACTGCCGGAGAGCGCGTTTTGGGAAGAGTGGCTCTGCAGGAAATCAAGGATCCTTTTACCGGTGAAGTGATAGTGAAGGCTAATGAGGAAATTGACGAGACTCTCGCTGAAAAAATAGACAATGCCGGCATTGAAAGGGTAAATATCAGATCGGTTTTAACCTGTCGTTCCAAACACGGAGTTTGCGCGATGTGTTACGGACGTGATCTGGCTCACGGCCATCTGGTCAACATTGGTGAAGCCGTTGGTATTGTTGCCGCTCAATCCATTGGTGAGCCGGGAACGCAGTTGACCATGAGAACCTTCCATATTGGTGGTACGGCTAAATTTGACGAACATTCCACGCTGGAAGCGCGTCATGACGGCGTTATTAAGTTTGTTAATTTAAATACAGTGAAGACCAGAGAAAATGATTTCGTTGTGATGAGACGTCATGGTGAGGTCCATGTTTTGGATGAACAAAACCGCAGCCGTGGCAAATACATTTTACCGTATGGAGCCCATTTAAAGGTTAGTGAAAACAGCCCTGTCAAACGTGGACAGTTAATTGCCGAATGGGATCCCTTTTCTATACCTATTCTGGCTGAAGTTGATGGAACAATTAAATATGGTGACATTATCGAAGGGAAAACAATGCAGGAACAGGTTGATGAAGTTACCGGTCTGTCCCGTAAAATTATTATCGAATTTAAAGGTGGAGATTTAAGACCGCGAGTTTCCATCAAGGACAGCAAAGGAAAGACAGTCAAGCTTGTCGACGCGAATTCTGAGGCCCGTTATCTCC
>AWGX01000907.1 GCA_000495415.1 Smithella sp. ME-1
TCATCTGGTTGTATCCCAACAACCGGTTGTTGATATGAGAAGCAAAAATAGCGGCAGTTATCTGGTTAAGTTGGAAAACATGACTGTACCTGACAACCTGTGCCGGCCATTGGGAGAAGGCGAATTGAACAATATTATAAGCGTTACGCCTTCTCAACAATTAATAAAGGGTAAACGATGGGTTTATTTAACCGTTGATATTAAAAAGATTGTTCCTTTTGTAATAAGACAAGATGGACAGAATTTGTTTATTGATTTTAATGTTGCCAGTTTATTGGACAAAAAGGACAATGAATCACAGAAGATTAAGGGGAAAACACCGGTAACTACCGGCAAAAAATCCACAGTAAAAGTCAGTGCGGAAACTGTAACAAGCAGTGATGTTGCAAAAAA
>AWGX01000908.1 GCA_000495415.1 Smithella sp. ME-1
CTCAAGCTTGCGCGCAACAGCATCCTTCAGTTCATCGATTCCACCAACTGAGGTATATTTTGTAAAGCCTGATTCGATTGCCTTGATGGCTGCAAGTTTAATATTCTCCGGTGTATCAAAATCAGGTTCCCCGGCGCCGAACCCTATTATGTCTCGACCTTCGGCCCTCAGTGCACCAGCTTTTCTGGTAATCTCCAGCGTTGGGGACGGTTTTATGTTCGAAATTCTCGATGACAGCTTCATC
>AWGX01000909.1 GCA_000495415.1 Smithella sp. ME-1
CAGTCACCCAGCCTCGTCCTGTATTTCTGAGGAAAGGCGCAGCTTTATCATCAATGGAAGCTGCACAAATTACCCTGGTGTTGCCGAACTCCACCAAAACGGAACCGGCAGCGTTCTTCAGATAATTATTGGTAATGTTGATCGACCTTAATTCGTCGAATTTTCTTCCTGATTTTCTTTCGATTTTAATCACCTGTAAAATGATTTAATACTGTTTGCCAGAGCTTTGGCAATTTCTGTTTGTGTCTTTACAGCAAGTAATTTCTTTTTGTCCTCAGGATTGGTGGCGAAACCCATTTCCACGCTTACAGCAGGAACAAGCAATCCATCGGTTATCGGCATATCAGCTTTGCGCAAGCCCCTGCCCTTTCGGGGAAATAAAGCATTCATGTTTTCCTGTATAATTTTTGCCATTTTTAATGAATCACCCTGACATTTATTTCTCAACTGCGTTACATTTTCTTTTTTTGCTTTTTTCCCTTTGACCGCATCCTCGCTGAATTCCGGATAATATAGTTCGAAACCGGAAGCTTCTTTGCCAAACCCACCGTTGACGTGAAGGCTTAAGAAAAAGTCCGGCTTGATTTTTTTGATAATATCCCTGCGGTCTTCCAAATCTACTTCTTCATCCGATTCACGGGTTAAATACAATTCTACGTTATTTTCCCTTGCCAGCGCTTTTTTAATCAATAACGCAACTGTTAGCGTAATATCTTTTTCGAAAACATCATTGTTAAGTTTAACGCCCTGATCCTTTCCTCCGTGCGCCGGATCGATAAGAATTATTTTCTTTTTTCCCGCGGCGAATAATTGGCCGGAAGCAAAAATCAATATAGACACTATAATGCCTATGGTTATTAATATTCTCTTTTTATTCAACATTTTTTT
>AWGX01000910.1 GCA_000495415.1 Smithella sp. ME-1
TGTAATCCGGTGTTTCATGGCGATACGCAAAGCAAAATTTCCTCCCAAAGAAAAACCTATCAGATATACGGGAATATCTCCCGGGTTTTGAGATATATGATTTACCGCTTCAAATGTTTCCTGCAGTAGAGCGCCATGAAAGAGCCCTTCGTTTAGATGATGCGAATCGCCGTGGTCACGCAAATTCAACCGGCAAACTGAAAAACCCAGGCTGTAAAAAAAAGCTCCGGAAGATAATATGTACGCCGACGAAGATGATCCTTCCCAACCATGTAGAAGAATAATCAATCCTTTAGGAGAGGGGTGAGGAGAATAAAATGATAAT